>JBKOZA010000204.1:0-10703 GCA_046725675.1 Candidatus Methylomirabilota bacterium | reverse complement strand
ATCGACGCGCCCGCCGGAGGGGATCGCGTCACCTTCGCCTCCACCGTACGGCTCGAGGACGAGGCCGGCAAGGAGGTGCGCTACTGGATCGTCGGCTCCGACGAGGCCGATCCCGCCAAGGGCCGCATCTCCGTGCTGGCCCCGCTGGCCCGCACGCTCATCGGCAAGCGTGTCGGCGACACCGTCACCGCCCAGCTGCCCGCCGGCAAGAAGACGTTCGAGATCCTCGAGGTCAACTTCCCCTGGTCGGCCTGAGCGCCTGATGCCCTACGCGTCGGCGTCGGACGGCGTCAAGCTCTACTACGAGGAGGTGGGCCGCGGCGCGCCGATCGTCTTCGTCCACGAGTTCGCCGACGACGTCCGCGGCTGGTCGGCTCAGGTCAAGTTCTTCGCCCGTCGCTATCGCACCATCGCGTTCAACGCGCGCGGGTACCCGCCCTCCGACGTGCCGGAGGACGCCGAGCAGTACTCGCAGGTGCGGGCCGCCGACGACATCAAGGCCGTGCTCGATCACCTGGGCCTGGCCAAGGGCCACGTGATCGGCCTCTCGATGGGCGGCTACGCGGCGCTGCACTTCGGCCTCCTGTACCCCGAGCGCGCGCTCTCGCTCACCGTCGGCGGCGCCGGCTACGGCAGTGGCAGCGCCGACCGCGCGGGCTTCCACCGCGACACCGACCACGTCATCGCGCAGTTCGAGGAGAGCGGCATGGCGCTGGTGGCCGAGTTCTACACGCGGGGGCCGACCCGGGTGCAGTTCATGGCCAAGGACCCGGTGGGCTGGCAAGAGTTCCACGACCGGTTCGCCGGCGGCTCGGCCCGCGGCCACGCCAACACCATGCGCGGCGTGCAGCGCCGGCGACCGTCGATCTTCGAACTGGAGAGCCGTCTGGAACGCCTGACGGTGCCGACGCTGATCATGACGGGCGACGAAGACGAGCCGTGCCTGGAGCCGGCGCTCTTCATGAAGCGCAAGATCCCCACCGCCGGCCTGGTCGTGATTCCGAACTCCGGTCACGCTATCAACCTGGAGGAGCCGGACCTCTTCAACCGCGCGGTGCTGGATTTCCTCACCGCCGTCGACGCCGGCCGCTGGCCGCGGCGCGATCCGGCGTCGCGGAGCGGCTCGGCCATCCTTCCCGCGAGCCCGCCCGCCCGCTGAGCCGCCCCGTGGCCCTCGAGCCCATCGAGGTGGCGGCGGATCCACCGGTGCGCGGCGTCCTGCATCCGGCCGATGGCGCCGGCGGCCTCGTGCTCACGCACGGCGCCGGTGGCACCAAGGACGTTCCGCTGCTGGTCGCGGTGGCCGAGGCGTTCGTCGCTCGCGGCGTCAGCGTGCTGCGCTGCGACCTGCCCTACCGGCAGGCTCGCCCGCACGGCCCGCCGTCGCCGGCCGGCGCCGCCCGCGATCGCGCCGGCCTCGGGGCGGCGCTCGCCGTCCTGCGCGAGCGCGTGACCGGTCGACTCTTTCTCGGCGGTCATTCCTACGGCGGGCGCATGGCCTCGATGCTGCTCGCCGAGCAGCCCGGGCTGGCCGCCGCGCTGCTTCTGCAGTCCTACCCGCTGCATCCTCCCGGGCAGCCGGACCGGCGTCGCGTCGAGCACCTGCCGCGGCTGCGCACGGTGACGGTGTTCGTGCACGGCACGGCGGACCCGTTCGGCACTCTGGACGAAATCGAGACGGCGCGCGCGCTGGTGGGCGCCCGGACGACGCTGCTACCGGTGGCCGGCGGTCACGACCTGGGCTGGGGACGCCGGCGCGGGGACGCCACGCTGCCGAGCCGTGTCGCGCAGGCGCTCCTCGACCTGGCGGCCGGCGAGGACGCTCGCGGGTGAGACAGCGTCAGCGAAGGCCGTCGCGCAGCTCGCGGGTGAGCGCGTCGACGGTGCCGCGGGTGCCGCCGGCGAGCTTCAGCTTCCACTCGCCCTCGGTCTCGAAGCGGCGGTCGCGCAGCCGCTCGCCCCACGGCTTGATGGCCTCGCGGATGGCGTTGAGGTCGTAGGCGTCGCGGCGCACTTCCTTGGCGCGCGCCATCACGTCGGGAGCGGCGCGGATGAACGCGCGCAGGGCGGCCCCCGTCTTGATCGAGTACTTGCGCCCGGCCCACGCCTGCGGGAACGTCGTGGACAGCGCCTTGATGTAGTTCAGGAAGAATCGCTTGGCGTGTTGGCGCACCTCCTGGATGCGCGAACCGCCGCCGACCTTCTCCACGGTCTCCAGGAAGTCGACGATCTCCTCGGCCAGCGGGGCCTGGCTCACCCGGCCGCGCCCGGTGCCGAGCATCTTGATCTCGCCGTGCAGCGGCGAGGTGTCGTCCTCGTTGAGCGAGCGGATGACGTCGTGCGCGAGGGCCTGGTTGGGATCGGGATACAGCTTGCGGCCGGCCAGGCTGATGATGTGCGAGGGGTTCAGCCGCGTGTGCTTGGCGTTGATCGTCACGAACAGCTCGACGATCTGGCGGGCGTCCAGCGAGTCGAAGAGCACGGCCGGCACCTCGATGCCGCCGGCTTCGCCGGCCTGGCTCAGCGCGTGGAGCGCCAGCAGCCGATGCTGGCCGTCGAGCACGCGCAGCACGCCGTGCTCCTCGGGGATCTGCAGCAAACCCAGGTCGTGGTGGCCGGCCACCGGCGTGAACGTGAATCGCTTCTCGGAGGTGATGATCACCGCTCCCGGGATGGCGGGCAGCGTCGCCGCGTCCTTGCACTCGCGGTAGTACGCGGCCAGCTCGTCGATCTTGCGGCGGATCACCGGGCGCTGGTAGGCGGTCTCGCTCTCGCTGATCCGCCTCTCCAGCATGTCCCAGTTCACGCGGGCCCGGGCGGCGTTGCGCTTCTTGGGCGTCTCGGCCTGCGGGCCACCGCTGTAGCCGAGCACCTCGAACTTCACGAGGCGGTCGATGTCCTTCGCGGTGAGCCCGGCCTGATAGAACTCGACGCCGAACTGCTTGACGCGGCGAGCCGGTACGCTGATCATGGGCCGCCACTGTAGCTGATCGGCAAACCCCTGTCAATAGAGGGGTTTTTGGCCACGAGGCCCACCTTAAAGTAGCGAAATGGAAGTCGTCGGCGTCAGCGCATGCCGAACGTCTGCGCGGCGAGACCCGCGATGTGCCGCCCGATGGCCAGCGAGGCCGTGGCGCCCGGTGACGGGGCGTTCACCACGTGGATCGCGTCCGGCCCGGTGGCGATGCTGAAGTCGTCCAGCAGCGAGCCGTCGGGGCGCACGGCCTGGGCGCGCACGCCGGCGCCGCCCGGCGTGATGTCCTCGCCCCGGAGGTCCGGGACGAGCTTCTGCAAGGCTTCCACGAACTTCTTCTTGGACAGCGAGCGGTACATCTCGTAGGCCCCGGTGCGCCAGTACTTGCGCGCCATCGCCCAGAAGCCGCCGTAACCCAGGGTGGCGGCCAGCTCGCGCGGCCGGACGTTCGCGAATCGATAACCCTCGCGCGCGAAGGCGAGCACCGCGTTGGGGCCCGCCTCCACCTCGCCGTGGATCGTGCGGGTGAAGTGCACCCCCAGGAACGGGAACTCGGGATCGGGCACCGGGTAGATCAGGCCGCGGACCAGGCTGTCGCGCTGTGGGCGCAGAAAGTAGTACTCGCCGCGGAAGGGGACGATCTGCACCTCGGTGTCGGCGCCGGCCAGCCGCGCGATCACGTCCGAGTACAGCCCGGCGCAATTGATCAGCTTGGACGTCGTGATGGTGTGCTCACGCGTGCTGACGGCGAGACCGCCACCCCGCACGCGCGTGATCGCGCTGACCGGAAAGTTGTACTCGATCGTGACGCCGCCGGCGACGAGATCGCGCCCGAGGGCGGCCGTGACCTGGCTGTAGTCCACGATGGCGGTGTTGGGCGAGTGGATGCCGGCCACCGCCCGCACGTGCGGCTCGATCTCGCGCACGCGGCCGGCGTCGATCAGGCTGAGCCCCGGCACGCCGTTGGCCGTGCCCCGCTCGTGGAGGGTGTGCAGCCGCGGCACCTCCTCCTGCGAGGTGGCGACGATGACCTTGCCGCAGCGGTCGTACTTGATCGCGTGCGCCTCGCAGAAGTCCATCATCAGGCGCACGCCCTCCACGCACAGGCGGGCCTTGAAGGAGCCGGGCTTGTAGTAGATGCCGGAGTGGATGACGCCGCTGTTGTGGCCGGTCTGGTGCCGGCCGAGCTCGGCTTCCTTCTCGCACAACACGAGTTTCAGCGACGGAAACTTCTCGAGCAGCGCCCGCGCCGTGGCCAGCCCGACGATCCCGCCGCCGACGATGGTGATGTCGTAGGTCATCGCGCGGATATTATAGTCCGGCGCTTCCGACCGCACCGGTCTCGTTCTCGGCCGAGCGTCAGCTCGCTTCGATCGGCGTCACCGACACCTGCAACCGGCGCCGGTCGCGGATCACGCCGACGCTGACCGGCACGCCGATGGCCGTCGCGACGAGGCGTCGATGCAGATCGTCCACCGTCGGGGTCGGATGACCGTCGAGCGTCACTACCCAGTCTCCGGCCGCCAGACCCGCCTGGGCCGCCGGCCCACCCGCCTCGACGGAGACAACCTCGACGACCTGCGCCTCGGCGATCCCGAGCCGGCGGCCCACTGACCGATCGAGTGGTCGCGCGTGCGCGACGAGGCCGAGCCAGGCCCGGCGAACTCGACCATGGGCGAGCAGCTCACCGATGACCCAGCTCGCGGTGTCGATCGGAATCGCGAAGCTGAGCCCCTGGGCCATCGCGATGATCGCGGTGTTGACGCCGACGACCCGCCCGGAGGAATCCACCAGCGGACCGCCCGAGCTGCCCGGGTTGAGGGCGACGTCGGTCTGGATGACGTTCTCGATCAGACGGCCGGTGCGACTCCGGAACGCGCGCCCCAGCGCGCTGACCACGCCCGCCGAGACCGTGGACTGGAAGCCCAGCGGGTTGCCGATCGCCACCACCAGCTGCCCGACGCGCAGCGAGGCCGACCGGCCCAGCACGGCGATCGGCATGCCGGTCGCGCCGAGACGGATCAGCGCCAGGTCCGTGGACGGATCCTCGCCGATGAGCTCGGCCGGGAGCGTTCGACCATCGGTCAGCGTCGCCTCCAGCCGCCCGGCGCCGTGGACGACGTGGCTGTTGGTCAGGACGTACCCGTCCGGCGCTACGCTCACGCCGGACCCGGCGCCCGCCGCTCCGATCCGCCCGTCCTGGCCGCGCCGGCCGATGGTGACGCTGACGACGGCCGGGCCGACCGCGTCCACCACCGACACCACGGCCCGCGAGTAGACGTCCAGCACCTCGGCGTCGTCCACGGGAACGCGCGGCCCGGCCTGATGAACCCCGCGTTCGTGGGCAGGCTCGGCGCTCGTCAGCACGGCGCCCTGGTCCAGCGTGTCGTCGGCCACCGGTGGCTCCTCCCACGATTTAGATGCGGGCGGGATGCCGATCGGACGGCGGGCTGAAACGGCCCGGGGTCGCGTGACCGAGGGGGTACCCTGATTCTCGATCAAGGAGGCACCGCGACATGGACACCATCAAGCCGCTCTTCACGGCCACGGCGACCGCCGTGGGCGGGCGCAACGGTCACTCCGAATCGAGCGACGGCTCGGTGAAGGCCGACCTCTCCGTGCCGAAGCAAATGGGAGGCCCGGGCAAGCCGGGCACGACGACGCCCGAGCACCTGTTCGCGGCGGGCTATGCGGCCTGCTTCGGCGGGGCGCTCGACTTCGTCGCCAAGCAGCACAAGAAGGACGGCACGAAGGCCCGGATCACCTGCGCCGTGTCGATCGGGCCCCGCGATGGTGGCGGGTTCGGTCTCGCGGTGAGGCTCCGCGTCGAGGACGCCAGCCTCGCGCAGGCCGAGCTGACGGCGCTGGCGCGCGAGGCCCACGAGAAGATCTGTCCCTACTCGCACGCCACGCGCGGCAACGTCGACGTCCAGCTCGACGTCGTGGGCGCCTGACGCGGCCGGCCGCGGGCCGGAGCCCGGGCCCCGGCCCGCCCGGCCGACTACTGGATCGGCGAGAACGAGGTCGGCTTCCAGATCTTGTTGACGACGCGCTCGAGCAGCGGCCCGTTGGCCTCCGAGGCCTTGCGCGCCGCCTGCCACTCCGGATCGGCCTGGAACGCGGCCCAGGCCTTCTGCCGATGGGCGAGGTCGTCGAACGCGCAGATGTAGACGAGCTCGTTGTTCTCGCCGATGACGGTCTCCCAGAAGCCGATCACCTTGATGTCGTGCTTGGCGAACAGCTTCATCGTCACGTCGGCGAACCGTTTCTGTATGTCCGGCATGCGACCGGGCAGCGCGTAGTAGGCGCGGTATTCGTAGATCATGGCGGGATGATATACCATCGCCGGCGCGCAGTCGTCGCCGGCGCGCAGTCGCCGTGGGAGGAGGCCGCCGATGGCCGGCAAGCACTTCGAGGAGCTGCAGGTCGGGCAGACGTTCCGCCACGAGATCGGGCGGACGATCACCGAGGCGGACAACGTCTTCTTCTCCACGCTCACGATGAATCCCCAGCCGCTGCACGTCGACTTCCACGCCGCCGCCAAGGCCGAGTTCGGCAAGCCGCTCGTGAACAGCCTGCTCACCCTCGGCATCGCCGTGGGCCTGTCGGTGGGCGAGACGACGCTCGGAACGACCGTCGGCAATCTGGGCTTCGACCGGGTCGAGTTCCCCAAGCCGGTCTTCCACGGCGACACGATCTACGCTGAGACGGAGGTCGTGGACAAGCGGGAATCGAAGTCGCGGCCGCAGTGGGGCATCGTGACCTTCGAGCACCGCGCTCGCAACCAGCACGGCGACCTCGTCATGCGCGCCCGCCGCAACGCCATGATGCGCAAGAAGTCGGTGTGAGCGCGCCGCCCGCCCGACGGCGCCGCTCGCTGCACTTCGTGCCCGGCGGCAACGAGCGGATGATCGCCAAGGCCCTCACGCTGCCGGCCGACGGCCTCATCCTCGACCTCGAGGACGCCGTGGCGCCCGACCTCAAGGCCGCCACGCGACCGGTCGTCACCCGCTGGCTCAGCGACCTGGACTTCGGCGGCCGCGAGCGCTGGGTGCGCATGAACCCCGTCGCCTCCGGGCTGGGCGTGGCGGATCTCGAAGCTACCATCGCCGGCCGGCCCGACGGCTACGTGGTGCCCAAGCCGCGCGACGGCGGCGACATCCGCCAGATCGCGCAGATCCTCGACAGGCTCGAGCACCGCCACGGATTGCCGGCCGGGTCCACCCGGCTGGTTCTCATCGCCACCGAGACGCCCGAAGGGCTGCTGAACATCCGCGAGGTGGCGACGGCCAGCCCGCGCGTCGTCACACTGTCGTGGGGCATCGAGGACCTGTCGGCGGCGATGGGGCTGCCGCGGGTGCGCGACGCCGAGGGTCGCTATCTCGACATCCCGCGCCACGCGCGCACGATGTGCTCGATCGTCGCCTCGGCGGCGGGCGTCGACGCGATGGATACCGTCTACACCGACATCACGGATCTGGCCGGGCTGCGCCGCGAATGCGAGGAGGCGGTGGCCATGGGGTTCAGCGGCAAGATCTCCATCCACCCCGCCCAGATCGAGGTCATCAACGAGGCCTTCACGCCGGCCACGGCGGTCGTCGACGAGGCGCGGGAGCTGGTGGCGGCCTTCGAGGAACACCGCCGGCGCGGCGTCTACGCGTTCCGCTTCAAGGGCCAGATGGTGGATGCGCCTCACCTCACGCGCGCGCTCAAGATCATCGCCCGGGCGGGCTGACGTGCGGGCGATGCTCATGCGGCGGCCGTCGTCGGTGGCCGACCGCCCGCTCCGGATGGAAGACGTGGCCGATCCCACCCCCGGCCCCGGCGAGATCCTCGTCGAGGTACGCGCCTGCGGCATCTGCCGGACCGACCTGCACGTCGTGGAGGGCGAGCTGCCGATGCTGCGCACCCCGCTGATACCGGGCCACCAGGTCGTGGGCCGCGTGGCCAGGCGGGGGTCCGACGCCACGCGCTTCCGCGAGGGCGATCGCGTCGGCATCGCCTGGCTGCGTCGAGCCTGCGGCCGGTGCCTCTACTGCGCGACGGACCGCGAGAATCTGTGCGAGCGCGCGGAGTTCACCGGCTGGCACGCCGACGGCGGCTACGCCGAGTACGCGGTGGTGGACGAGGACTACGCGTACGCCATTCCCTCGGTCTTCGACGACGTCCAGGCGGCCCCGTTGCTCTGCGCCGGGATCATCGGGCATCGCGCTCTCAAGCTGGCCGCGGTACGCCCCGGCGGCCGCCTCGGCATGTACGGGTTCGGCTCCTCCGCCCACGTGACCATCCAGCTCGCGCGCGGCCGCCACATGGAAGTGTACGTCTGCACGCGCGAGCCCAGCCACCGCGAGCTGGCGCTGTCGCTGGGCGCGGCCTGGGCCGGCGATCTGCGCGACCCGATGCCGCATCGCACCGAGGGCACCATCCTGTTTGCGCCGGCGGGCGAGCTGGTGCCGGTGGCGCTGCGCAACCTGGCCCGGGGCGGCACGCTGGCGCTGGCCGGCATCTACATGACGGCGGTGCCAGCGCTCGACTACGAGGCGGACCTGTTCTACGAGCGGGGAATCCGTTCGGTCACCGCCAATACTCGGGCCGACGGCCGGGAGTTCCTGGCCGAGGCCGCCCGTGGACCGGTGCGACTGGCCACGACCGAGTTCCCCCTGGAAGTCGCCAACCAGGCGCTGGAGCTGCTCAAGGCCGGGGCCATCACCGGCTCCGGCGTTCTCTTGACCGACGAGCGTTTCCGGGTATGATCGCCGCACTTCCCGATTCCCAGGGTGATCCATGACCATGCTCGAGCGAACGCCATGACCACGCAAGCCGATCTCGTCGCGCGTGCCGCCCGGGTGCTGCCAGGCGGCGTGCTCGGCAGCCACCGCAGCGGCCCCGGGCTCGAGTTCGTCGTGAGGGACGCGCGTGGGGCGCACCTGTGGGACGCCGACGGACGGCGCTACATCGACTACCTGCTGGGCTCCGGCCCGATGCTGCTCGGCCACGCCCACCCGGCGGTGGTCGAGGCCGTGCAGCGCCAGGTGCCGCACGGCACGACGTTCATGCTGCTCAACGAGCCGATCATCGCGCTGGCCGAGGAGATCGTGCGGGCCGTCCCCGCCGCCGAGCAGGTGCGGTTCATGTCGAGCGGCTCGGAGGCCACGTTCTTCGCCCTCCGGGTCGCCCGCGCGTTCCGCCGGCGCGACAAGATCATGAAGTTCGAGGGCGGCTTCCACGGCACCCACGACTACGCGCTCATGAGCGTGAGCCCGCGCTCGCCGAAGGCGTTTCCGGCGGCCATGGCCGACTCGGCTGGCATCCCGCACGCCCTCAGTGACGAGGTGCTGATCGCGCCCTACAACGACCTGGCCACCACCGAGGCGCTCATCGCGACCCACCACAACGAGCTGGCCGCGGTGATCGTCGAGCCCTATCAGCGCGTGATCGTGCCGCAGCCCGGGTTCCTCGCCGGCCTGCGCGCGGTGACGCAGCGCTACGGCGTGCCGCTGGTCTTCGACGAGATCGTGACGGGTTTCCGTCTGGCGTACGGCGGCGCCCAGGAGTACTACGGCGTCGTTCCCGACGTCGCCGCCTTCGGCAAGGTGCTGGCGGGCGGTTTTCCGCTGGCGGCGGTGGCGGGGCGGGCGGACATCATGAAGCACTTCGATGCCGCGCTCGAAGGCAGCCCCGACTACGTCTGGCAGGCCGGCACGCTCAACGGCAACCCGGTGGCGGCGGCCGCCGGTCTGGCCACGCTGGCCGAGCTGCACAAGCCCGGCGCCTACCAGAAGCTGTTCGCTACCGGCGCGCGACTGCGCGACGGGCTGGCGGCAGCGGCTCGCAAGCACGGGATGCCGGCCCAGGTGAGCGGCGAGCCGCCGGTCTTCGACATCATCTTCACCGACCAGCCCGTCGTGGACTACCGCGCGACGCTCACCGCCGATCGCCGCCGCATCGCGCTCTTCAACGAGGAATGCCTCAAGCGTGGCGTCATCAAGGCCGTGAACAAGATCTACGTCTCGCTGGCCCACACGGACGCCGACATCGACGAGACGCTGAGCGTGTTCGACGCGGCGCTGGCCGCCGTCGCCGCCCGCACCGCCTGAGCTCACGTTGTTCGTCGAGCACGATCCGCGATCCGCGGATCGTGAAATGCGGCACGTGCGATGCCGCGTGGCCCTTGACCACGATCGCTCGCAGGCGTAGAAGGGGAGATGACGGGACGCGGATCCCGTCCCGTCGGACGCACTGCAGTGCAAGGGGGTGCGGATGGAGACTACGCCACCGGGCTACACGGTCGCGCCGGGGCGAGTCAGCTAGCGGCTACGCCCGGCGCCGCACGAGCAGTTGAATACTCCGACTTTTGTCGGAGCGCGCGACCGGAGTGTCGCGCATATCAGAAAAAAGGGGCCGCCGCGAGCGGAGTGAAGTATCGTTCGCTCGCGGCCCCCGACTTCGGCTCGATCCTCTCCCGGTGAACGCGAGCGCTCAGGCGGCGCGAAGGGCACTGCAGCGTCGACACTGACCGTTGCTCAGCTCGGTACGGTTGCTCAACCGGCCGTGGCACTTCTGGCAACGCGCGTCGCGGAGCATCACATGATGCGCGCGGCAGGCCCCGGTGGATTCTTTCTCGGCGTGGCGGGTGCAACCGTCCCAGACACACTTCCCGAACGTCGGCATGAGCGCTCCTTTCCTGATTGGCGACAATCACGCAGCGAACTTGGCGCGCGACAGGCTG
>JBKOZA010000203.1:0-5327 GCA_046725675.1 Candidatus Methylomirabilota bacterium | reverse complement strand
GGGTTCACGAAGGTCGGGGCAAAGGGCCCTTCGCCGTATACCTCGACCACGTTGCCGGCCTTGTGCAGTCCGAAGTGGCGCATGGTGGCCGGCATCAGGTAGTGCGCGCCGGCCTTCAGCTCGATCAGCTTGGACGCATCGTACTTGTCGCCGGAAGCGATCGAGAATGAGCCCGCCAGCACGGTGACGTGCTCGTCGTTCGGATGCCAGTGAGGCGGCACCTTGGCTTGCCCTTTTGTACGGATCCGGATGACGTACAGGCCACCCTTCCGATCCGGGTCCCCAGAGACGACGGCCATCTCCACGCCGGGGATGAGCGGCTTCCACACGAGCTGGCTCGGTGTGGTGATGACGTGTCCTTGCGCGAAGGCAAACAGCGGCATCAGCACGACCGCCGGGGAGAGCACCGCACGCACGATTCGCACGACTGCCCGCCCCATCATCGGAGCTGTCCCCACGTGTCCCAGGATGTCCGCTCGCGGGCCGCAACCCGCCTGGCTGGATGCAGGCCGGTCCCGGTCAGATAGGCGACGGGCAGGAGCGCGGTCTGCGTGACGTCGTCGGGGATGCCCAGCAGGGCGGCGGCCTCGCGCGCGTACCGGAGGTGGGAGGTCGTCAGCGTGGAACCCAGGCCACGCGACCGGAGCGCGAGCATCAAGGACCACGTGGCCGGAACGATCGAGCCATAGAAGGATGCGGGACCGGCATCGGGCCCGAGCGCGGCGAACCCGTCACGGCCGGCCATGCAGGGAATGATGTGCACGGGAACCTCCTGGAAGTGATCGGCGAGGTGCATCACCGAGGACACGAGCGTTGGCCTCGTTTGCCGAACCTGCTCCAGGCGATGCGGCGGATAGATCTCGGCGAGGCCGCGGCGGTAGAGGTCGGCGAGGACGGCGCGCTTCCTTGCGTCGGTGACGACGACGAAGTGGTATCGCGGCGTGTCACCCCCGATGGGAGCTTGAACGGCGATCTCCAGGCACTCCTGGATGACGGCGGGCTCCACCGCTCGTTTGAGGTCGAGCCGCCTGCGAATCGAACGGGTCGTCGTGAGGAGCTCGTCCACTACGGTGAGATCCATCGTTGCCCTCTCGCGCGGCGTCTGGCGCCGGACGACGATCTTCCGCCAGCCGTCGATCCTTCGCAACCTGGCCGGCGTCGTGCGAACATCCCCTGGTGGCTCCCCGGCTCGTGATCGTCTTCGTCGTGGACGGCCTCCGGCCGGACGCCGTCACCGTCGAGGACACGCCCACGCTGTTCCGGCTGCGGGCCGAGGGCGTGGAGTTCGCCAACAGCCACGCGGTGTTCCCGACGGTGACCCGCGTGAACGCCGCCACGCTGGCGACGGGCGCGCAGCCGGCCACGCACGGGATCGTCGGCAACCGGCTCTACGTCCCGGCCGTCGAGGCCCGGCGCGCGTTCGATACCGGTGACTACCGCAACCTGCGCCGGCTGGCCGACGCCTCCGGGGGCCGACCGGTGCTCACCACGACGCTCGGTGAGCGCCTGCGGGCGCGCGGCCTCGACCTGGCCGGGGTGAGCTCGGGCTCGACCGGCAGCGCGTTCCTGCTGAATCCGGGCGCGGCGGACGGTGTCGGCGCGCTCGTCAACGGCTACTTCGATCCGGGCAAGACCGTGGCCTATCCGGCCGCGGCGAGCGAGGCGATCCTCGCGAAGCTCGGGCCGGCGCCTGCCAAGAGCGGAGCCGGGCGGTACGACGACGCGGTGACGTGGACCCAGCGTGTGCTGCGCGAGTATGTCCTGCCCGAGCTGAGACCGGCCGTCGTGCTCAACTGGCTGACCGAGCCGGACCACAGTCAGCACGCCGTCGGGGTGGGCTCGCCGTCCGCGCGAGAGGCGCTGCGTCACGACGACCGCGAGATCGCCCGGACGCTGGCCACGCTGCAGGGCCTGGGGCTGAGTGCGATGACCGACATCTTCGTGGCGTCCGACCACGGCTTCACCACGAACACCTCCGGCGTGGACGTGGCCGGCGCGCTCGTCGAGGCCGGGCTCAAGACCGCGCTCGATTCGACCGACGTGGTCCTGGCCAGCAGCGGCCAGGCCGTCGCGGTCCACGTCGAGCGCCGCGACGCCGAGCTGATCGCCCGCCTCGCCCGGTTCGTCCAGGCCCAGCCCTGGGGCGGGGTGGTGTTCACGGCCGGCCGGACACCCGGCGACCCGCGCGGCCTCGTCGAGGGGACGTTCTCGCTGGAGGCGATTCACGTGACGGGCCCGCGCGCGCCCGACCTGCTGTTCACGTTCCCGTGGACGTCCGAGCCCAACGCCTTCGGCGTGCGTGGCACCGACCTGGCGAGCGTCAGCGGCGGCGCCCGGCTCTACCCGAGCGACCACGGCAGCATGAGCCCGTGGAACGTCCGCAACACGCTGCTGGCCTGGGGGCCCGACTTCAAGCAGGGCGTGGTGGCCCGGGCACCGGCCGGCAACGTGGACGTCGCGCCGACGATCCTGGCGCTGCTGGGCTTCGGCACCGACGGTTGCGACGGCCGCGTCCTGCACGAGGCGCTCACGGGCGGCCCCGATCCCGAGCAGGTCCCGGTCGCCACGCGCGTGCACACCACCGAGGCCGGCGGCCATCGCGCGGCGCTCCAGGTGTCGGAGGTGGACGGCCGCCGCTACGTGGACAAGAGCTGGCGAGTGAGCTGATCAGCGTTTCTCGGCCGGCGTCGACGTCGCCGGGCCCATGCCCCACACCTGGATGATCGTCTCGTCGGTCTTGGCGCCGTCGTAGTGCACCTTGCCGCCGTAATGGATGACGTAGCTGCCAGCCGGCGCCGGCACCGTGCTCTCGGGATCGAACTTCTCGCCGGTGCCCATCCACCAGGTGCCCGAGATCACCACGAAGAACCGGTCGTTGGGATGGAAGTGCGGGCGGCTCATGTTGCCGGGCAGCCACTTGATGCGCACGACGTAGGGCCCCGGCTTGCTGGGGTCGCCGAACAGCACGGCCTGCTCGTTGGTCCCGGCCGCGTTACGCACCCACTTGATCTCCGACGGCGGGGTGAAGTCCACCGCGGTGCGGTCGAGGTCGGCGGCCGCGGGGGCGGCGAGCACGACGGCGACGACGAGGGCGAGGATGGGAGCGATGCGGATCATGACGCCTCCTTCGGCCGGGAGTATATGATGCGACAGCCATGACCGACAGCCGCGAACCTTCGGGCTCCGCGATGCCGATCGAGCCCCTCGGCCGGCCGATCGACGCCGTGGTGACGCTGCCGGGATCGAAGAGCTACTCGAACCGCGCCCTGCTGGTCGCCGCCCTCGCCCGCGGACGCTCGGAGATCACCGACGCGCTGGACTCGGACGACACCCGCTACATGGCACGAGCGCTCCAGGCGCTCGGCGTGCCCGTGCGCGCAGATGCGGCGGCCGGGGTGTTCGCCGTCGAGGGCGTCGACGGCCGGCTCCCCGTCGCCGCCGCCACGCTGGAGATCGGCAACGCGGGAACGGCGGCGCGCTTCCTCACCGCCGCCGTCGCGCTCGGTCACGGGACCTACGTGGTGGACGGCTCGCCGGCGATGCGCAAGCGGCCGATCCAGCCGCTGCTCGACGGGCTCCGCGCCCTCGGCGTGGATGCCGAGAGCCGCGAGGGCACGGGCTGCCCGCCCGTGGTCGTGCGCGCCCGGGGCATCGAGGGCGGCCGCGCCAGGATGCGCGGCGACGTCTCCAGCCAGTACTTCAGCGCGCTGCTGATGGCCGCGCCCTACGCGCGCCGCGACGTGGAGATCGAGGTCGACGGCGAGCTGGTCTCGGCGCCCTACGTGACGATGACGCTGTCCACCATGGAGGCGTTCGGGGTGCGCGCCGAGCGCGACGGCGACCGGAGGTTCCGCGTGCCCGCGGGCCAGCGCTACACGGGGCGCTGGTACGCGGTGGAGCCGGACGCCTCGGGCGCCTCGTACTTCTTCGCGGCGGCCGCCGTCACCGGCGGGCGCGTCGTGGTGCCGCGGCTCGGCAAGGGATCGGCCCAGGGCGACCTGGGGCTGCTCGACGTGCTCGCCCACATGGGCTGCGAGGTGACCGTCGCGGCCGACTCGGTGACGGTGCGCGGTCCCGCGCGACTGCGCGCGGTGGACGCGGACTTCACGCGCATGGGCGACGTGGCGACGACACTCATGGCGATCGCGCCGTTCGCGGACGGCCCGGTGACCGTGCGGGGCATCGCCCAGACCCACTACGAGGAGAGCGACCGGCCGGTGGCCGCCGCCACCGAGCTGCGTCGCATGGGACTGCGGGTGGAGAGCGCCTGGGACTCGGTGACGATCCACCCCGGCCTTCCGGCTCCGTGCGAAGTGCAGACCTATGACGACCACCGCATCGCGATGAGCTTCGCGGTGACCGGGCTGCGCACCCCCGGCATCCGCATCGCGAACCCCGGCTGCGTGTCGAAGACGTTCCCGGAATTCTTCGACGTCTTGCGCCGGCTCACGACCAATCCCTGACCCGTCGAGAGGAGCCCTCATGGCCGGTGGCCTGGACCGCGTGCGGCTGGCGATCGTCGGGTGCGGCAACATCTCGCAGCTCAACGCCCCGGGGTACCTGCAGCACCCCCGCTGCGACGTCGTGGCCTTGTGCGACGCCGACCCCGAGCGGGCCAAGCGACGGGCCCGCGAGTGGGGCATCACGCCCCGGATCTACTCGGACCTCGCGCAGGTGCTCGACGACCGCGCGGTCGACGCCGTGGAGCTGCTGACGCCGACCTGGATGCACGCCGACCAGATCGTGGCCGCGCTGGCCGCCGGCAAGCACGTCTCGGCCCAGAAGCCACTGGCGATCTCGATCGCCGAGGCCGAGCGCATCGCGGCCGCCGTCGCTCGCGCGCGGACGATCTTCCGCGTCACCGAGAACTTCCTCTACTACCCGCCCATCGTGAAGGCCAAGGAGCTGCTCGACGCCGGCGCCATCGGCGAGCCCTCGCTGGTGCGCATCCACACCACGCGCGCCCAGCACATCGTCGGCCAGGTCATCGAGCTGGAGCCCGACGCCCTGGTATGGCGCCGCGATCCCGGCCGCAATCCCGGCGGCGCCCTCTACGACGACGGCGTGCACAAATATGCGACGGCCGCCCTCTGGATCGGCGAGATCGGCGACGTCTCGGCCATCGTGACGCACGGGAGCGACTTCATCCAGGAGACGCCCAGCGCGGCGATCTGGCGCTTCAAGGGGCGCAACTGCCTGGGCATCGTCGACTACAGCTCCGCGTCCGAGATGACGATTCGTTCGCGCTATTACCGCGCCGACGAGTTCTTCGAGATCCACGGCAGCCGCGGCACCATCTGGGTCACCCGCTGCACCGGGGAGATGCT
>JBKOZA010000202.1:0-8813 GCA_046725675.1 Candidatus Methylomirabilota bacterium | reverse complement strand
GAGGTCAAGGCCAACGCCGCCGCCGACATCCCGGTGCCGGACAGCGTCAAGCAGGCCACCAACCCCTACGTGCGCGTCCAGAGCCAGAAGGCCGCCGACGGCGTGTGGTACGTGACCGGCGGCACGCATCACAGCGTGGTGGTCGAGATGAAGGACCACGTGATCGTCGTCGAGGGGCCGCTGAACGACGACCGCGCGCTGGCCGTCATCAAGGAAGCGCGCACGCTCGTCCCGAACAAGCCGATCAAGTACCTCATCGTCAGCCATCACCACTTCGACCACTCGGGCGGCGTGCGAGCCTTCGCGGGCGAGGGCGTCACGCTCATCACCCACGAGGCCAGCCGGCCGTACTTCGAGAAGATCGTCGCGGCGCCGGCAACCGTGAGCCCCGATCACCTCGGCAAGTCCGGCAAGAAGGCCGCGGTGGAGGGCGTTCGCGACCGCCGCGTGCTGACCGACGGGACGCGGACCGTCGAGATCCGTCAGATCGCCGGCATCCAGCATGCCGACGACATGCTGATGGTCTATCTGCCGCAGGAGAAGTTCCTGATCGAAGCCGACGCCTACACGCCGCCGGCTCCGAACACGGCGCCGATGACGCCGCCCAGTCCCTTCAATGTCAGTCTCGCGGAGAACATCACGAAGCAGGGGCTGGCGGTCGACCAGATTCTTCCGCTGCACGGCCGAATGGTCCCGCTCGCGGAGCTGCACAAGGCGGCCGGCGTTACGCCCTGAGCACTGCAGCCGGGGGGCCTCCCGGGCCCCCCGGCTCCCTTGAAGCGCGGGCCCGCGGGGCTGTCTTAGAGCTTGATGCGGAGCAACGCCGCCGCGGTCTCACCGAGCATCGCCCTGCGCTCTCTGTCCGTGAAGCCCGGCGTGTTGAGGATGTGGTCGACCGCCTTGTCTTGCCACGGGATGGGATGGTCGGTGCCGATGACGAGCTGGCTCGAGCCGACCTCCGCCGCGAGATGCCGTAACGCCTCCGAGGTGAAGACCAGCGTGTCGTAGTACATCTGCCGAAGATACTCGGTCGGCTTTTTCTTCAGCTTCACGCCGGTGTCCATGTCCGGCGCGACACGAAGGCTGTTGTCGGAGCGCGCCGCGTACGACGGCAGGTAGCCGCCGCCGTGGGCCGAGCAGACCTTGAGCTTGGGGAAGCGGTCGAGCGTCCCCTCGAAGATCAGGTGCGAGAGCGCGATGGTGGTGTCGAGCGGGTTGCCGATGGTGTTTTCCAGCCACCCCTGACCCTTCAATCTCCGGGCGAGGTCCGGCGTGCTCTGAGGATGGATGAAGATGAGCACGCCGAGCTCCTCGGCCTTGGCCCAGAACGGATGGAACTTCGGGTCGGAGAACTCGTCGCCGGCGACGCTGGCGCCGACCGCCGCGCCGCGCAGTCCGAGCTTCTTCACGCCGTCCACGAGCTGTTGAACGGCCAGATCCGGAAACTGGAGCGCGACCGAGGCAAAGGCGACGAATCGATCCGGATAGGTCGCGCAGAACTCGGCCAGCCGCTCGTTCTGGATCTTGATCACCTGGGTGACACGATCGCGCTCCGCTCGGTACCACCGCGGGTTGATGCTGAGCGCCTCCATGTCGATGCCTTGGGCGTCCATCTCGCGGATCCGCCGGGGGCCGACCTCGGCGATCCCCGGGCCTCGATGGTCTTCCACCTTCAGCCCGAGCAGGGCGTAGGCTTCCGGAATCACGCAATGCGCGTGCACATCGATCGTCTTCGCGCGGCGGCCACCCACCACCACCGCACGGCGACGATCCACCACGGCCATGGGGCGCCGCGCGGGCGACGTCGATCGACGCTTCCCTCGCGCCGTCGGTCGCGCCTGCGCTCGTCCGGCGGCAAGGAGATCACAGCCCGTGAAGACGATGTCGGCCATCGCGCCGAGCGCATTGTTGTTGAGCACGGGAATGCCTCTCACCTCCGGGGATATGACGTGAAGATGTAGTCCCTTTGCCTTCGCCCCAGATCAGCTTGGTGACCTCCATCAGCATCCGGGCCTGGCGCGTGGGCCGATACTCCGCCAATCCCCAGGTCGGGTCAAGGCCGCCAAGCGAGTCGAGGCCGCCGGCCCGGCCGTTGCGCTCTCCGGGCATCGCGGCTACAACTGAGGACATGAGCGTCGACCGGTTCGCCCACCCCGCGCTGGTCATCGTGGACATGCAGAACGATTTCGTCCGGGTCGGGGCGCCCCTGGAGGTGCCGGAGTCGCGGCCGACGATCGCGGTACATCAGCGGCTGCTGGCCGCCTGCCGCGCGCGCGGCGTCCCCGTGATCTACACCAAGTTCGTGGCCGGACCGGAACGGACGCCGATCTGGGAGTGGTCGCCGCAGCTGGCGCCGCCGGTGTGCTGCTGCTGGAAAGGCTTCCTCCGGTTCTACGAGGACGTAGGCAAGGAGTTGGACGGCTCGGACATCGTCGACGAGATCTATCCCGAGCCGGGGGACCCCATCGTTGACAAGTTCGGCTACGGCGCCTTCCACAACACCAACCTCGACGACCTGCTGAAGGCGCGCCACGTCGAGTCGGTGCTGGTGACCGGCACCGTCACTCAGATCTGTGTGGAAGAGACGGCGCGGGAGAGCTTCAAGCGAGGATACCGGACCACGCTGGTCTCCGACGCCGTCTCCACGTACGCGCCCGATCTGCAGGCCGCCGTGCTGAAGAACTTCGCGCACAAGTTCGGCTGGGTGTCGACCGCGGCCGAGGTCATCGCGGCGCTGCCGGGGCGGGTGGCCCCGGCAGCGCGATGAATCGCTAGGGGCGAATCCCCGTCCAGTCGCCCGCCTTCTCGAAGGCCGAGGCCGCCCGATAGATCGACACCTCGTCGAAGTGCTTGGCCGTCAGCATCATCCCGGCCGGGAGCCCGTCGCTCAGCCCGCACGGCAGGCTCATCGAGGGATGGCCGGTCACGTCGATCGGCGCGGTGTTCGGCAGCATCTCGAAGGCCCGCTGGATGATCTCCATGCGCGGCGCGCCCGGTTTGGGGATGGGCGTGGCCTTGACGGGCAGGGTCGGCATCAGCAGCAGGTCGTAGTCCTTCAGCACCGCGTCGTAGGCGGCCCGCAGTACGCGGCCGAGGTTCTGGCTCTTGGCGTAGTAGTGGCCGCGATATTTGTTCAGCGCGTACTGGCCGAAGAGGATCGTCGTCTTCAGCGTGTCGGAGAACTCGTCGGCGCGCTGGCGCCACGCCGAGTGCGCGTCGATGAGGCTGGTGACGTAGAGGCCCTTCCAGTTGAAGCCGAAACCGTTGCCGTTCATCATCTGCCACGTCGCGCCCTCGACGGCGATCGGCGTCCAGATGGCGGGGCCGGCCAGGTGCAGCGGGATCGACACCTCGTCGACCTGGGCCCCGAGCTGACGGAAGATCGCCGCGCCCTTGCGGACCATCGCATCGACGTCGGCCTCCGAGTTCGGATGGCCGAAGCCTTCCTTCACCACCGCGATCTTCATGCCCCGCGCGTCCCCGGTGAGCGCATTCGTGTAGGCGGCGGTCTTCACGTTGACCTGGCGCGGGTCGAGCCCGTCGGGCCCGGCCAGCACCTCCAGGAGCAGCGCGTTGTCGGCGACGGTGGCCGTCATCGGCCCGGTGTGGTCGAGCGTGTTCTCGATGGGGAACACGCCCGTGTAGGGCACCAGGCCGTGCGTCGGCTTCATCCCGTAGACCCCGCAATACGCGGAGGGGATGCGGATCGACCCGCCCTGGTCGCCGCCGATCGCCATGTCGACGTCGCCGGCCGCCACGACGGCGGCGCTGCCCGAGGACGAGCCGCCGGCCGAGTACCCCATCTTCCGCGGGTTGTGAACAGGCCCGGCCGCGCTGGTGTGGCTGCCTCCCGAGAAGCAGAAGTACTCGCAGTGCACCTTACCGAGGATGGTGCCGCCGGCGTCGAGCATGCGGGTGACGATGGTGGCATCGACGTCGGGCACGTAGCCCTCCAGGGAGGAGGCGCCGTTCATCATAGGCACGCCGGCCAGGCACACGTTGTCCTTGAGCGCGATCCGCTTGCCCTTCAGCTTGCCGGAGGGCGCCCCCGCCACCTCGCTCTTGTAGTACCAGGCGTTGTACTTGTTGTCCGGGCCCTCGGGACGATAGCCGGGCGTGCGCGGATACTTCACGGGCGGCATCGGATCCGCCATGGCCTCGATGGCGTGATACGCGGCGACGCTGCCGCCCATCGTCTCCAGGAAGAACGTGACGTCGTCGTCGGACAGGGTCATGCCGAGCTGCCGGCCGACGGCCTTGAGCTCGTCCGGAGTGGGAAGCTTTGCGCTGGCCACGGGAACCTCCTATGTCTTGACGTCGATGACGTACTGCTGGTTGTCGTTCGGGTTCTTCTTGAGGTTGCAGACCGCGGCGGTGTCCGCCGGCGGCTGCTGCAGGTAGCTCTCCAGCACCTTGAACGTGCGGTTCTGCGCCTCGGCGATGTAGACGTCGAGGCTGCAGTGGTGCGTCTGGGGGTCGATCGCGGTCTTGCCGGCCGGGCCGCTGAAGCTCAGATTGCTCTCGAGCGCCTCGATCACCTTCATCCGATCGATGCTGTTGGCCTTCTTCACCCCCAGGGCCCACAGGTGCATCCCGTGATAGGTCTGGATGGCCAGGGACGTGACGTACTTGCTGGTCGCGCCGTACTTCGGGAGAAACTTTTTCAAGAACGCCTGGTTCGCCTCGGTGTTGATTTCCTGGAAGTAGCTCTGGGCGGCGATGTACCCTTTGTGCTCCTCGGCGGTGGTCACTTGCTGCTCGAGCCCATTGCCGAACGTCGTCGAGGCGACCGGGATCGTCTTGTTCATGCCGGAGGCGGCCCACTGGCGATAGAACGAGATGTGGTTGCCGCCCACCAGCACCGACATGACGAAGTCCGGCTTGGCCGCCTGGATCTTGGTGATGGCGGGACCGAAGTCGCTGACCTCGAGCGGGAAGTAGTCGGTGGCCAGGACCTCGCCGCCGTTCTCCTGGGTGAACTTCTTGACCCACTTGGACGTGATATGGCCGTAGTTGTAGTCGGCCGCCACCGTGTAGACCTTCTTGCCGAACCGCTTGAGCGTGAACGGCACCAGCTTGTCCACGTTCTGGGTCGGCGTGGAGCCGGTGCAGAAGCAGTTGCGGTCGCACACGCCGCCCTCGTACTGCGTGTTGTAAAAGTAGAGGGTGTTGAACCGCCTGAGCACGGGGCGGATGGCTTCCCGCGACGCCGACGTGATGCCGGCGTGCACCACCGCGACCTTCTCCTTCGTCGCCGCCTCGGTGGCGAACTGCGTGTAGAGCTGGATGTTGGACTGAGCGTCGTAGCTGATGAGCTTGATCTGGCGCCCGAGCAGTCCGCCGGCGGCGTTGATCTCCTCGACCGCGTAGGTCAGGCAGTCGACCATGGGCCGCCCGTAGATGTCGAGACCGCCCGACAGGTCGTGGATGCTCGCCACCTTGATGACGTTGGCCTGCGCGAACGCCTCGCGCAGGACGGTCGGGGCCAGGGACACGGCGCCGAGCGCTGCGCCCGCGGTCTTGAGGAATCGTCGACGGTCGGCTCGCATCAGTACCTCCGGGCGAGGGGTTTGCATCACATCACACGGTGCGCCGCAAGGGCCCGAGTCTAGTCCCCGTCGATTCGGAGTGTCAAGGCAGGCGGCGCTGCACGGGAACTGGTCACCCCGGCGTGCCTTGCCTGGCCCGCGGCGCGGGTCTATATTGCGCGCGCGATGGACCTCGCGGCCGTTCTGATATTGGAAGTTCTGAACGGCGTCGCCACTCTCGTGCTCATCAGCGTGGGACTGGCCATCATCTTCGGGATGATGCGCGTCATCAACCTCGCTCACGGCGAATTCCTCATGCTGGGCGGCTACGCCGCCATCGTGGCCACCAACCGCGGCGTCAACATCTGGATCGCCATGCTGGTGGTCGCACCCCTCGTCGTCGGCGTCATCGGGGTGATCGCCGAGCGGCTGATCATCCGCGTGCTGTACGGGCGGATGATCGACACCTTGCTGGCCACCTGGGGGCTCAGCCTGTTCTTCGTCGGCATCGTCACGACGATCTTCGGCAACTCGGTGGCGGGCATCGGCGCTCCACTGGGCAGCGTCGGCGTCGGGCGGTACAACATCAGCCTCTATCGGCTCGTCCTGGTCGGCATCGCGGCGGCGATCCTCGTCGTCATCTTCGTCGCGCTGCGACGGACGCGCCTGGGTCTCATCGCCCGCGCCACCATGGAGAACCCGACCATGGCCGCCGCCCTCGGGGTGAGCCCGCCCCGCGTGTACGCCGCGACGTTCGGCGTCGGCGCCGCCCTCGCCGGGCTTGCCGGCGGCCTGCTGGCGCCGATCTCCGGCGTGCTGCCGACGGTGGGCGCCGCCTACGTGGCCAAGGCCTTCATCACCGTCATCAGCGGGGGTAGCGCGATCCTGGCCGGGACGGCGGCGGCCGCCAGCCTCTTCGGCTCCGTCAATCAGCTCCTCACCTACTTCACGACGCCGGTCATCGGCGAGGCCGGCCTGCTGGCCGCCGCCATCCTGCTGCTGCGGGTCTTGCCCCACGGCATCACGGGCAAGCTGTTCCGGGGCAGCCTGTGAGCCCGCGCCGCTGGAGCGCCGGCATCGTCCTCACCATCCTGGCCATGGCGGTGATCGCGGTGGGGGTGCCGCTCGTCGTCGATCAGTTCGGACTGCTCCAGCTCACGGTGTTCGCCGCCATGTGCATCCTGGCCCTCAGCCTGGGCTTCGTGTGGGGCTACGGCGGGATCCTGTGCTTCGGCCAGTCGGCGTTCTTCGGTCTCGGCGCCTACACCTACGCGGTGACGGCCATCAACCAGGGCGAGAGCACGCTGGCCACGCTGCTCGCGATCGTGATTCCGGCGGTGTTCGCGGCCCTGCTCGGCTACTTCATGTTCTACGGCCGGCTCAGCGACGTCTATCTGGGCGTCATCACCCTCAGCGTGACGCTGATCTTCTTCAACCTGATGAACAGCACCGCCGGCGACGCTTATCGAGTGGGCAAGGCGCGGCTCAACGGGTTCAACGGCATGCCGTCGCTGCCCACGCTCAACATGCCCGGCGACCCCGGCCGGCTCCTCGATCCGACCGAGACGTTCTACCTGGTCATGGCGTTGCTAATGATCGTGTATGTAGGGCTGCATCTGCTGCTGGCCAGCCACTTCGGGCGGGTGGTGGTGGCCATCCGGGAGAACGAGACGCGCTGTGAGCTGCTGGGCTACGACGTGAGGCTCCACAAGCTGCTCGCCTTCACGATCGGGGGTGGCATCGCCGGCCTGGCCGGCGCGCTGTTCGCCAACTGGGGTGCCTTCGTGAGCCCCAACGTGTTCAGCCTGACCATGACGTCGCAGATCATCATCTGGGTCATCGTCGGCGGCCTCGGCACGCTGGTCGGTCCCATCATCGGTTGCCTGATCATGCAGTACCTCGCCACCGAACTCGGCAGCCAGCAGCTGGCCAACACCAACCTGATCTTCGGCATCATCTTCCTGGCCTTCGTGCTCCTGGTCCCGCGGGGGATCGTCCCCTCGCTCCGCCGGCTGGGCGCGCGCCGCCTCGGCCCGGCCCGCGCCCCGGCCCCCGCCCATGAGTGACGCCGTCCTCCAGACCGTCGGGCTGTCCGTCAGCTTCGGCGGCGTCGAGGCCGTGCGCGGCGTCGATTTCACGCTCGGCGAGCGGGAGCTGCGCTGTCTCATCGGCCCCAACGGCGCCGGCAAGAGCACGCTGTTCAAGCTGGTCACCGGGCAGGTCAAGCCGACGGCCGGGCGAATCCTGTTCCGCGGCCACGACATCACCGGGGATCACACCCACGCCATCGCGCGGCGAGGCATCGGCATCAAGACGCAGGTGCCGAGCCTGTTCGATGGCCTGACCGTGCGCGAGCATCTGTGGCTGTCGGCCCGGCGCACGAACCCGGCCACGCGGACGCGGGCCATCGCCGACGAGATCCTGGAGCGGATCGGCCTCACCGCCTACGCCGATGGCGCCGTCGGCCAGCTGTCCCACGGCCTCCGACAGTGGGTCGAGCTCGGCACCGTGCTGGCCGCCAACCCCGAGCTGATCCTGCTCGACGAACCGGCCGCCGGCATGACACACGACGAGGTGGCGCGCACCGCCCAGCTCGTGTGCGAGATCAACCGTACGCACGCAATGATCGTCGTGGACCACGACATGCAGTTCGTGAAGATGATCGCCCGCATGGTCACCGTCATGCACCAGGGCGCCGTGCTCGTCGAGGACACCATGGATCGGATCATGAGAAATGCGACCGTGCGTGACGTCTATCTCGGCACGCACGACGGGCCGGGGCGGCGATGCTGAGCGTCACCGACCTGCACGCCCGCTATGGACGGATCCCGATCCTCAATGGCGTCCGTCTGGACGTCGCCGCCGGCGAGTTCGTCGGTGTTCTCGGCCACAACGGGATGGGGAAGACGACGCTGCTGAAGACGCTGATGGGCTTCATTCGCGCCCAGCGCGGTCGCATCGTCTTCGACGGGGTCGACGTCACCGCCGAGCCCGCCTACGTCCGGGCCCGGCGCGGGCTGGGCTACGTGCCTCAGGGACGCGAGATCTTTCCCGGGCTCAGCGTTCGCGACAATCTCCGGATGGGCTTCGTCGGACGCGGCGCCGAGGAACGCGTCGACGCGCTGCTGGAGACGTTTCCGCGCCTGATCCCCCTGCTCGATCGGCGGGGGGGCGCGCTGAGCGGCGGCGAGCAACAGCTGCTGGCCATCGCGCGCTGCCTGGCCGGCCAGCCCCGGCTGATCCTCTTCGACGAGCCGACCGAAGGGATCCAGCCCTCGATCATCG
>JBKOZA010000201.1:0-4414 GCA_046725675.1 Candidatus Methylomirabilota bacterium | reverse complement strand
ACAGCCTTCCTGCCGTGGATCGGGAGTCAGGAGATCTGGTCGAAGGACGAGGCGCGGACCGCGCTGGTCGTCCGGGAAATGCTCGAAAGCGGAGACTGGTCGCTGCCGCGCGTGCCCGGCGGCGTCCACAGTCGAAAGCCTCCCCTCTATCACTGGCTCACCGCGCTCCTCGCCCGCGGGGGACTCGACGAGGTGACGCTGCGTCTGCCGGCGGCGGCCGCCGCCGCCGGCACGGCGGCGCTGACCTTCCTGATCGGCGCCCAGCTCGCGACGCCTGCTGTCGGGTTCGGCGCCGCGGCGATCCTGACGGCCAGCCCGATGTTCTTCGAGTGGGCTCGCATTGCCCGCATGGAGACATTGCTGGTGTTTTGCTCCGCCCTGAGCCTGTGGGGCCTCGGCCGGTGGCTGACTTTCGGCGGCCGCGCCAACGGCGTGATCTTCGGGCTCGGGATCGGGCTCGGCGTGCTGACGAAAGGACCGGCGGGTCTGCTGCCTCTGCCTGTGGCCGCCGCGACGCTGCTGGTCTACCGCGCCCGGCCCGCTCCGCTGCGCCAGTTCGGGCCAGGCCTGGTGCTCGCGCTGGCGCTGCCACTGGCATGGCTCGCGCCGGCCGCGCTGGCCGCTCCGGATTTTGCGCGGTACGTGCAGCACGTCGGACCCACCATGGCCCACGAGCTGGCGCGCCCGTCGAGCTCGGCGGTGGCCGCCATCGGGGGCGTGGCCCTGGGGTTCTTCCCGTGGACGGTACTGTTGCCCGGCTCATTCGTCCTGCTTGCGCGCCGTCGACCGCTCCCGCTGCTCGCCGTGCTGTCTCTGGCCTGGCTGGTCGTCGTGCTCGTCGTGTTCCTGGTCGGGATCTCGCCGCGCGCCGTGTACTTCCTGCCGGCGTGTCCCGCCCTGGCCTTGCTGGCCGCGGGGGGCTGGCTCGCAGCCGGCGCCGAGCGTCGGTGGCTGACGTGGCCGCTCGGGCTGGCCATCGCTGCCGCCATCGTGGCAGGGTTCGTCACCGCGCTGGCACCCATCACGATCTGGTCGCATGGCGATCCGCTCGTTGTGCCTCCGGTCCTCGGCCTCGTCTCCAGCGGCGTCCTGCTGGCGCTCGGTCTGCTCGCGCTCGGACTCGAGCGCCGCGGCCGATCGATGATGGCGGTGACGGTGCTCGCGCTGGCGATGGTCGGGACGCTCGTGACGCTGGACGCGGGCGCCCGGACTCCCTTCTACAACCGGCTCTACCCGATCCGGGCGAGCGTCAAGCAGCTCGAGAGCCGCATCGCGCCCGGTGCCGAGGTCGGCTACACGGAAGCCAACCGGGAGACCGCCCTCGCCGTGTACCTGCGGCGCCCCCTAAGGCAGCTGCCGCCTGCCGAGGCCAGCCAGCCCCCAAGCCCGCCCCCGCCTTACGTCCTGTTGCCCGAGCCCGACTTCATCTCCGTGCGCGAGGCATGGTCGCTCCGCCAAGTTGACGAGGTCTCCTTCCGCAAGATCCGCTACATCCTCGCCACGACCGGCCACTGAAGTCGGTCAGCGGTCCCGTGTCGAGCGGGACGACTCCGCCTCCCGATCCGGCTTCACCCAGCGGAGGATGGACCTGCCGACCTTCCCGTTCGGGATGGACTCGATGAACTGCTTCAGCGTTTCGATGGGCTCGGGGAGCTGCTTGACGGCCACCTCGGGGGGCGGCACCGGGCTCGCAGCTGGCCTGGTGACCTCTGTCACGGCTGGTGCCGACGAAACTCCCGCTGACACGGTCGCGTTGTCGGCAGGGAGCGACTTGGCCGCCGGCTCACCCTGTGGGGTGATCGCCGAGCTCTGCCGTGGGGCAGGTGATGGTGCCGATGAGGGCGCGGTCGTTTCAGACCTCGCCGGCGGTTCAGGACTCGCTGACGGTGTCGAGCCTGGGGCCGTCGTGAACAGTGGAGATGCGATCGAGGCGGTGGTCTCGGAGGCCGCCGATCGAGGCGGTTCCGCCGGGGAGCTCGACTCGGGACGGCTGTCGCTGCGGCGGTCCTCGCTCGGCCTCGGAGCAACAGGCGAGGTAGCGGGCTGAGCGGTCGCCGACGACGGTGGATCCGTGGCCGCGGGCGACGGCGAGGGTGTCGCAGCGGCGACCTCCGGCACCTCGAGCCGATAGTCGAGGGCGGGCAGCCGAGCCGAGAGGGACGGCCGTGGCGACGGCGCGACCGGCTCGCCGATGGAGCCGGCGCTCGAGGCCGCCCGCCGCTCGGCGCGCGAGGACCGCTCCGGCAACGACAGCTCCGGGTCCGGCAGGCTGGGCGCGACTCGCGCCACGGTGGGGCCTGGCGCCGGGGTCGGTCCGGGCGCGGCCGCCGGTGGGCCGGCGTCTTCGGTCCGGTCGTTCGCGGCCTTGAGAGTCGGGCCGGAAGCGCTCGGATCCTTCGGCGACGCGCTCGGGCTTGGGTCTGGCGCGCGGGGAGGATCGCTCGGGGTGCTCGGCAGATCAGCGATTCGGGAGTCGGCCGCCGCCGACTCGGTCGAGACCGGGCCCGGGGGGGCGGCGAGGCGTTGCTGGGCTTGGCGCAGATCCCCGTTCAGGAGCGCCGACAGGGCCACGAAGACGGCGCCGAGGACGCCGACGCCTAGACTGCAGGCGAACCAGCGCCAGCCGAGCCCGAGTCGGGCTCGCGGGCGACGGGACCGCGGCTGTCTGCCCGTCGCCCGCCGCCAGGCGAGAAACTGCTCGAGCCGTTCCTGCTCCTCGACTGCCGGACCTCGCTGATTGTCCATGGTCTGCTCGCCTGCTTGCGGCGGGCCAGCGATCGCTGATTGTCAAAAGAGCAACGTCAATACTTACCGCATGTTGCCCGTGTGCCCGAGGGAATAGCGTCCAGGCTGCGGCCAGACGGTGAGCCCGTGCGGCTCACGTCCGACCGGGATGGTCTTGACCTCGCCGCTGGTCGTATCGATCACGTAGACGACGTTGTCGTAGCGGCCGGAGAGCCATAGCTGCTTGCCGTCGACGCTGACGTTGCCCATGTCGGGGCTGCCGGCCCCCGGGATCGGCCAGGTGGCGACGACCTTGCGCGTGGCGAAGTCGATCACCGACACGCTGCCCTTGCCGAGCTTCGCCTTGCCGCCGATCTTGGAGAAGCCACGGTTGGCGACGTAGAGCTTCGTGGTGTCGCGGCTGGGATAGAGGCCGTGCGCGCCGGTGCCGGTCTCGATGAAGCCGATGCGCTTGAACGAGTCGCCGTCGATCAGGTGCACGCCGCCCGCCCGCAGGTCGGCCACGTAGAAGACCTTGCCGTCGGGGCTCACGCGGACGTCCTGGGGAATGCCGCGGTCGGGCAGAGTCAGGTAGCCGAGGACCTTGCGCCCGGCCCAGTCGATCTTGACGAGACGGCCGACGTACTCGCACGTCATGATGAGGTAACGGCCGTCGATCGAGTAGTCGCCGTGATTGATGCCCGAGCACTTGGGCACTGCCAGCGAGCTCTGCAGCGCCATGGTCTTGGGATCGCGGAAGTCCAGACGCTTCATCGCCTCGGCGACCACGACGGCCGAGCGGCCGTCGGGCGTGAAATACATGTTGTACGGATCGTCGACGGCGAGGTCCTTGCCCGGCTTTCCGCTGACCGGGTCGATCGGCGTCAGCGTGCCGTCGGTCCGGCCTTCGGCATTGTTGGTCACCCACAGGATCGTGAGATCCCAGGAGGGCACCACGTGCTGGGGGTTGGTGCCCACCTTGAATCGATCGACGATCGTCAGCGTAGCCGGATCGATCACGTACACGTCGTTGGACTGTAAGTGAGGCACGTACACGCGGGAGGGGTGGCTGGCGACCGCCGGGCTCAGCTTGCCGGCAGTGGTCTCGCTGTACAGGTTGGTCGGGTCGACCACCGGCGGCATGCCCGGCGGCGTCGCGACGGCCGTCCCGGCCGCGCCGGCCGGTCGGGGCGCCGCCGCGCAGGAGAGGAGCAGAATGAGGCCGGCCACCACGGAGCGCGCTCGAGTCATCGCTTGCATGCGTCCTCTCTAACGTCGGTTGGTGGAGTCTCTGATCGCGGTGACGGTGCGGGTGACAATGAGGTCGACGCCCAGCCGGCCCAGCTCCACGGTCGCCCGGCGCGGATCGCCGTCGACGCCGGTGCCGGCGCCGGGCACCTGGGCGTCGCGCGGCGGATCGGTCCGGACCAGCCTCGGGTCGACGGCGAGAGTCAGGGCCGTGTCGGGCAGCGCGGCGTGCTCTCCCAGCTCCTCGGGCCGGAAGCCACGCTCGCGCAGCAGCTCGCGGAACCCCGCCGTGGCCGCCTGGTAGTACGCCTCGATGGCGTGGGCCCGGGCCGGCGTCGCCGCCCACTCACGATTGAGGCGCGCGGCCACCGCCTTCTCGCCGGCCTGGGTGGAGCCGTGGTCGCCCAGGAACACGACGTCGCGGAAGCCGTGCAGGCGCACG
>JBKOZA010000200.1:0-2591 GCA_046725675.1 Candidatus Methylomirabilota bacterium | reverse complement strand
GCGAGCTGGGCGGCGATGAAACCCGGCGCGTCGGCCGGGCGGATGCCCGAGAACGTATCGGTGGCGGCGCGGGCCAGCGTCACTGCCGGGTTCGCGAACGAGGTGGAGGCCGTGAACCAGTAGGCGGCGGTGATGTAGGCGGCCACCGCGAACGGCACCGCCGACGCGCGTGACCGGGCGCAGCCCCAGATCACCGCGAGGAGCCCGAACGTCGCCACGAACTCGCTCACGAGCTGGGGAAGGCCGGCCCTCGCGTGGCGGGAGGCCGCGAAGAGCGGCTCCCCGAACATGACGTGGGCCACCGCGACCCCGGCGAATGCGCCGGCGACCTGCGCGAGAAGGTAGGCCGGGACCGACGTCCAGGCCAGGCCACGCTGGCTGGCGTCGGCCAGCGTGACGGCGGGGTTGAAGTGAGCGCCGGAGATCGGGCCGAAGGTCAGGATGAGCGCCGCCAGCGCCGCGCCCGTGGCGAGCGTGTTGGCGAGCAGCGCGATCGCGACGTTGCCCGCCGCCAGCCGCTCGCCCATGATGCCCGAGCCCACCACGGCGGCCAGCAGCAACGCGGTGCCCACGGCCTCGGCGACCACGCCACGCCGCAGATCCGGCGCTCGTTCGACGCTCACGCGGGGACGCGCTCGGCCAGCCAGCTACGGAGCCGGGTGGCGATGGCGTCACGGACTCGCCGGAACTCGGCCAGCCGCTCCTCCTCGGTGCCCCTGGCGGCCGACGGGTCGTCGAACCCCCAGTGCAGGCGCATCGCCGCGCCCGGGAACACCGGGCAGCGCTCATTGGCGGTGTCGCAGACGGTGATGACGTAGTCCCACGGCTCGGCGAGGAAGCGATCGAGCGTCTTGGAGGTGTGGCCACCCAGATCGATCCCCAGCTCGTCCATCGCGCGGATGGCCAGGGGATGCACGCGCGTCGCCTCGGTGCCCGCGCTGGCGACCTCGAAGCGGTCGGGCGCCAGCGCCCGCAGCAGCCCCTCGGCCATCTGGCTACGCGCGGAGTTGTGCGTGCACAGCACGAGCACCCGCGCCCGCGTCATCGAATAGGCTTGCGGGCCCGGATGAACGCGCTCATGAACTTGCCCTCGATCGTGGGCAGGACGGCCTCGACGTCGAGTCCCGAGCGGGCCAGCACCCCCCGCGCGTCCTCGGCGCGGTAGATGCGCGTCGGCTCGACCTCCACGACCTCGAAGCCGGCCGTCGCGAGCTTCGCCCGGTAGTCCGACTCCTCCAGCGCGCCGGCGACGCAGCCGATCCACAGCTCCACGCTCCGCCGGACCTCCGGCGGCACCTGGCCCCGCACGACGACGTCCGACACCGCGAAGCGGCCACCCGGCTTCAGGACGCGGAACGCCTCGGCGAGCACCGCGTCCTTGTCGGCGGAGAGGTTGATGACGCAGTTGGAGATGACGACGTCCACGGTGTCGTCGGGCAGCGGGACGTGCTCGATCTCGCCCTTGAGGAACTCCACGTTGTCCACGCCGGCCTTGCGCTGGTTCTCCCGGGCCAGGGCCAGCATCTCGTCGGTCATGTCGAGCCCGTACGCCTTGCCGGTCGGTCCCACCCGCCCGGCCGAGAGCAGCACGTCGATGCCGCCGCCGGAACCCAGGTCCAGCACGACCTCGCCCGCGCGCAGCTCGGCCAGCGCCGTGGGGTTGCCGCAGCCGAGGGAGGCGGCCAGGGCCTCGGCCGGCAGCCCCGTGGTCTCGGTTCCGTAGAGGTTCGAGGTGATGGGATCACGCTCCCGCGCCGATCCACCGCCGCAGCAGCTGTCCCCGCTGCTCACGCGCAGCGCGGCCGCGGCGTACTTCTCCTTGACGACGTCCTTGATCGTACCGGTCTTCGTCGCATCGCTTTGCATGGTGTCGGTCCTCATCGTGTCGGGGCCGGTGACGCTCGGTCGAGGGCGCGCCAGCGTCGTCACGATCGTCGGCGCTTCATCTTGTCGTGACCGGCGCGCGCCACGGCGACGACGCGGGCGCCGAGCCGCACGTGGGGCGCCGTTTCCGGCAGCGACGCCAGCGGACGGAGGTAAGCGGCCACGAGATCCGCGCCCGTCGGCAACGCGTCCGGATCGGGCTCCTTCCTGCCGGAGGCCTCCAGCATGCCCCGGGCAACCGGGTCGACGTTGTAGCGCCAGGGCGAGAAGACCTGAACGTGACCCCAGGCACGCACGTGCGCGCTGACCGCGTCGCCTGCCTCGAGGACGATCGGCGTGTATCCTCTGGCCACGAGGTGCGCCGCCGCCGCGAGCCCGATGGGGCCCGCTCCGATGACGGCGATCCTCCGCGTCCCGGCGTCGTTCATCGTCGCGACTCCTCCGTCCATCAACAAGACTTGATGCATGAGCGCAAAAAAGGGTCAGGGACAGCAGCGCGGGGCCGCGCGCCCGGCCCGCGTCGCCTTGAGATCAACGAGGACGCGCTCCAGCGTCGCCAGCGCCTGGGGATTGATCGCGTAGTAGACCCACCGCCCCTCGCGCCGATCGCTGACGAGCCCGGCGTCCTTCAGCGTCTTGAGGTGAAAGGACAGCCGCGACTGGCTCGCGTCGAGCTCGTCGGTGAGGTCGCACACGCACTGCTCCCC
>JBKOZA010000199.1:0-1439 GCA_046725675.1 Candidatus Methylomirabilota bacterium | reverse complement strand
CCCCCGGCCGCTCTGCAGCAGCCGTGTGCCCACGGCTGTGCCCGCGGCGGCACGGCCCGTGATCTGCTCGTCCACAACATCTTCCACGAGAAGCAGCACACCGGGCAGGTGTGGAGCGTGCGCGACCAGCTCCGCCTGCTGCCGGGGTGGGGCAGCCAGGATCTGCCGACGCTGCTCGCCGACTACTACACGTCCCGCGCCCAGCTCATCGCCGCGCTGTTCGGACTCGCCGACGACCAGCTCGATGCCAAACCGCCGGACGGCGGCTGGAGCATCCGCGAGACGATCGACCACGTGCTCTACTGGGATCGCGACTCGATCGGCATGCTCAAGGACGAGGTCCAGCAGGCGGCCGGCACGGTGGCGAGCGGTTGACCTCCGCGTGCATCCGCCCTAACGTTCCGGGGTGGCGCCCAACGCGAACGACTCCCGGTCCGGAGGTGCTCCGTGAAATTCGGTCTCTACAGCTCGATCGCCAACCCTCCCCGAGGCGAGCACCTGGATCGCGCGATCGATGAGGTCATCGCCGAGGCCCAGCTCGCGGAGGCGAGTGGCTTCGACTCCTGTTTCTTCGGCGAACACCACCAGGACCGGGACGGCTTCTTGCCGTCGCCCCTCATCGTCGCCACCGCCGTCGCCGCCCACACGCGCCGTCTCAACGTCGGCACCTCGGTCATCCTGCTGCCGCTCTACCATCCGGTGCACGTCGCCGAGGACGTGATCACGCTGGACCTCGTCTCGAAGGGACGCGTCATCCTGGGCGTGGGCATCGGCTATCAACCGGCCGACTTCCGCGCCTTCGCCGTGGCCATGGAGGACCGCGTGACGCTCTTCGAGGAGTGCGTGGAGATCCTGCGCCAGTGCTGGACGGGCGAGCCGTTCTCCCATCGAGGCAAGCACTACACGCTGGAGGACGTGACGATCCGCCCGCGGCCCTACCAGCGGCCCAGTCCGCCCCTCTGGTTCGGGGCCAGCGTGCCCGCGGCCGCGCGTCGCGCGGGCCGGCTGGCCGACGCCTTCGTCGGCACCCCGAGCACGACGCTGGAGAGCGCCGCCCGCCTGATCGACATCTACGAGGAAGCGGCGCGCGAGGCGGGCCGGACACCGCAGGTGGTCCTGATGCGCGATGCCTGGGTCGCGCAGTCGCGGGCGGAAGCCGAGCGCGTTTACGGTCCGGAGGTCATGGCCGCGTACCAGTACTACTGGCACAACCGGTTGTCGGAGTTCCGGAACATCCCGCCCGACTCACCGTTCACGCTGGACAATCTCGCCCCCGATCGCCTCATCCTGGGCGACGCCGCCACGTGCGTGCAGGAGTTCCACCGCTGGCGGAAAGCCACCGGCGCCGACTATTTCCTCCTCCGCCTCCGACACGCCCACTCGGGGGGGCCACCGCACGACAGGATCATGGAAGCGATCAGGCTCTTCGGGGACAAGGT
>JBKOZA010000198.1:0-4142 GCA_046725675.1 Candidatus Methylomirabilota bacterium | reverse complement strand
GTCGGCCGCCTGCAACCACGTCAGGGCTCCACTCATGGCTCGGAGGATCACTTCCTGGATCTTCATCGCCCGCTCCCAGGCGATGACGGCGTAGGTCATAGAAGCCCTCCCTGGCTTCTATGGCCGTACCCGCCCCGCCGGTCAGAGCGGACAGATCATTTGCTCTCGGGAGCGGACAGATCATGTGCTCCCTACACCGCCGAAACACCGGATTTGACCATCCGCGTGTGGGCCGCTACCGTTGACAGCCGTGGATTCGTTCAAGGACAAGGTCGCAGTCGTCACCGGCGGCGGGAGCGGCATCGGTCGGGCGCTGGCGCTGGCCCTGGCCCGCGAGGGCGCGCGGGTCGTCGTGGCCGACATCGACGAGGCGGCGATGGAGGCCGTGGTCCGCGAGGCACGGGGCCACGGGGTCGACGCCCTGCCCGTGCGGACCGACGTGACCGATCTGGCCCAGGTGCAGGGACTCGCCGACCGCGCCTGGCGCGAGTTCGGCCCCGTTCACGTGCTCTGCAACAACGCCGGCGTCGCCGCCTGGGGGTCGCTCGAGAACGCCACGCATCGCGACTGGCAGTGGGTGCTCGGCGTGAATCTCTGGGGCGTCATTCACGGCATCGAGGCGTTCGTGCCGCGGATGATCGCCGGTGGCCAGCGCGGTCACATCGTGAACACCGCCTCGATGGCCGGGCTCATCGCCAGTCAGGGACTCGGCGTGTACAACACCTCCAAGTACGCCGTGGTCGGACTCTCGGAGACGCTCGCGAAGGACCTCAAGACGTACGGCATCGGGGTGTCGGTGCTGTGCCCCATGGGGGTCGAGACTCGCATCCGTGAGTCGGAGCGCAGTCGCCCGGCTGCGCTGCGCAACGAGCCTGGCGTCGCCGCCGTACCCGCCGTGGAGCTCATCGGCCGCTACCTGGCGCCCGACGCCGTGGCTGAGCTGGTCCTCGACGCGATCCGCCGTGGCGAGCTGTACGTGATCACCCACGACGAGGGGCTCGAGCCGCTGCGGCGCCGGTTCGAACGGATGCAGCAGTCGGTCCTCAAGCGCCGGAAGGCGTAGCCACGTCCTGACCGCGCCGGATCTGGCCGCCGTCCGCTGGGCCCGCCAGCCGTCCGAGCTCGCGCGGGTGGCGCGTGAGCTGGCCACCGCCCCCGAGATCGCGCTCGACACCGAGGGCGACAGCCTGCACCACTATCCCGAGCGCCTGGCCCTGCTCCAGCTCGGCCTGCCCGACGGCACGGTGTGGCTCGTCGATCCTCTCGTGTTGGCCGATCTCGCGCCACTGGCGCCGGTGTTCGCCGATCCGGCCCGGACGCTGGTCCTGCACGCGGGCGACAACGACCTCGTGCACCTCAAGCGCCGGTACGGACTGACCTTCGCCTCGGTCTTCGACTCCGCGATCGCCGGGCGGTTCCTGGGTCTGCGCGCGCTGGGGCTCGACGTCCTGCTCGAGACCTATCTCGGCGTCACCCTGCCCCAGTCGCGCCAGAAGGACGACTGGTCGCGGCGGCCGTTGAGCCCGGCCCAGCTCGCCTACGCGGCGGCCGACGTCCTGCACCTCTTCGCGCTCAAGGCCGCGCTCGTCGACGAGCTGGGGCGGACCGGCCGCCTGGCCTGGGTCGAGGAGGAGTGCGCCGCGCTGGCGGCGCAGCCGGCGCCGGAGCGTCCCGTCGATCCCGTGCCGTGGCTCGGCGTCAAGGGGGCGCGGGAGCTGCCGCCGCGCGCCCTGGCGGTCCTGCGCGAGCTGTGGACGCTGCGCGAGGAGCTGGCGCGCACCGCCGACCGGCCGCCGTTCAAGATCCTCAACGAGGACACGCTGCTGCGGATCGCCCAGGCCGCGCCGCCCGACACGGCCACGCTCGGCGCGCTCGCCGGCATCACGCCGCGCGTGCTCGGTCGCTGGGGCGGCGCGATCCTGGACGCCGTCGAGAGCGCGCGGGCGCTGCCGGAGAGCGAGCTGCCGGTGCTGCCGCGGCCGCGGCGGCCGACGATCTCCGGGGCCACCAGTCGCCGCATCGAGAAGCTGCGCCGCTGGCGCGCCGGCGCGACCGAGCGCATCGGTCTGGAGGCCGGCGTGGTCCTGCCCAACCGGCTCATCACCGCGATCGCCGAGGCGGCGCCGCGCACGCTCGGCGAGCTGAGCCGCGTGGACGGCGTTCGGCGCTGGCGCGTCGAGACGCTCGGCGCCGAGCTGCTTGCCGCGATGAGCGGGCCGTGAGAGGGTGCAGGCGATGTCCACGACCGATCGCTGGGCGGCCAACCTCGTCGACGACGACCTCGGGCTCGCCCGCATCCTGCGCGAGGCGCACACGGTCGCCGTGCTGGGCGCCAAGGCGCGGCCGGCCGAGCCGGCGCACTACGTGCCGGCCTACCTCGCGCGCGAGGGCTATCGCATCCTGCCGGTGAATCCGACGCTCACGGGGACCGCGATCCTCGGCGAGCCCGTGGTGGCGACGCTGGCCGACTTGTCCGCGCCCGTCGACGTGATCGAGATATTCCGACGGCCCGTGTACTTGCCCGGCCACGCCGCCGAGATCCTGGCGCTGCCGTGGCGACCTGCCGCAGTCTGGTTCCAGCTCGGCATTCGCAACGACGCGGCGGCCGCGCGCCTGGCCCAGGCCGGCATCCGCGTCGTGCAGGACCGCTGCATGATGCCCGAACACCGTCGACTGCTGCGGACCTGAAGCGACGGTCCGGCGCAGCCGCGGATGCCCGGGCGTCGTCGCCGCGGCCGCAGACGTGGCCCACGCGCGACGCGATGAAGAACTCCTCGCGCACCACCAGACGCTGGGCCGCTTCTCGTGCGTGCTTCTCCGGCACATCCGCCTGCGTGGCCAGGCGCGGGACACCGCGAACGGGCTAGAGCACCGAATCGAGGCCGCGCACCAGGCGCACTGCGTCCCACAGCCCCGCGCAACCCAGGTGCAGCCGGAAGGTGCGATGCTCGTCGGGATAGTTCAACTCGTACTCGATCTGGGCGCGACGGATCGTCTCACCACAGGCGTCGCACGTCGCGCCGCTTCCGTAACCCGCGTAGATCTTGTCGCGGGGTGGGGTGGTCGGCAGAGCGCCGCCGTAGAGCTTGCGCCGGATCAAGCTCGGGCCTGTCCTGACCCCCTCGCCGGCGGCCAGGGCGGCACGTCTACCCGGAAGAGCAGATGCCGGGGGTCCGACGCCCGCTGTTGGCGCTCCCCGGGCTTCCTGCTGTACCCTGGCCGGGGTCCCCGGGGTCTGGACCTAGTCGGGCCCCGATGCAAGGCATGGCCGGCGAATACGCGTTCGTGATGAAAGACCTGCGCAAGGTCGTCCCGCCCAAGCGGGAGATCCTGCGCGGGATTTATCTGTCGTTCTTTCATGGGGCCAAGATCGGGGTGCTCGGCGCCAATGGCGCCGGCAAGTCGACGCTGCTCCGTATCATGGCGGGCGTCGACGACGACTTCCTCGGCGAGGCGTTTCCCGCCGATGGCCTGCGCATCGGCTACTTGCCGCAGGAGCCCGCGCTCGACCCGGCCAAGGACGTGCGCGGCAACGTCGAGGACGGCGTGGCCGAGACCCGCGCCCTGCTCACGCGGTTCGAGGAGGTCAGCGCCAAGCTGGGTGAGCCGCTCGACGGCGACGAGATGGAGCGGCTCCTGGAGGAGCAGGCGAGACTTCAAGACAGGATCGACGCGGTGAACGCGTGGGACCTCGACCGCACGGTCGAGCTCGCCATGGACGCGCTGCGGCTGCCGCCCGGCGACGCCGACGTCAGCCGGATCTCCGGCGGCGAGCGTCGGCGGGTCGCGCTCTGCCGGCTGCTGCTCGCCAAGCCCGACATGCTGTTGCTGGACGAGCCGACCAACCACCTCGACGCCGAGTCGGTGGCGTGGCTCGAGCGGTTTCTCAAGGAGTACTCGGGCACCATCGTCGCCATCACCCACGATCGCTACTTTCTCGACAACGTGGCCGGCTGGATCCTCGAGCTGGACCGCGGCCACGGCATCCCCTGGGAAGGCAACTACTCGTCGTGGCTCGACCAGAAGCAGCAGCGGCTGGCCCGCGAGGAGAAGGCCGACCTCGCGCGCCAGCGCACGCTCGAGCGCGAGCTCGAGTGGGTGCGGATGGCGCCGCGCGCGCGCCAGGCCAAGAGCAAGGCGCG
>JBKOZA010000197.1:0-1874 GCA_046725675.1 Candidatus Methylomirabilota bacterium | reverse complement strand
AGGCTGCTGCATGAGATCAGCGTCGCTCCTGGCCTACCTCGCGCTCGCCCTCACCGTCACCGTAGCCGAGCCTGTCTCCGCGCAGGACAAGCCGCGTCCCGGCGGCGAGCTGATCTTCGTGGTTCCCGCCGAGCCGCCCAGCTTCGACGCGCACCGCGAGGAGACCTTCGGGATGCTGCACCCCGGCGCGCCGCACTACAGCACGCTCATGCGCGTGGACCCCACCGACCGGATGGGCACGAAGTTCATCGGCGACGTGGCCGAGTCGTGGACGGTGTCGTCCGACCGCCGCACCTACACGTTCAAGATCCGGCCGGGCGTGAAGTTCCACGACGGCAGCGTGCTCACGGCGCGGGACGTGAAGGCCTCGTACGACCACATCATCTTCCCGCCGCCCGGGGTCGTCTCCAGCCGGCAGGCGGCCTACAAGACCGTGGAAGCGGTGGAGGCGACGGCCGACAGCGTGATCTTCCGCCTCAAGTGGCCGGAGGCCTCGTTCATGGCCAACGTCTCGTCGCCCTGGAACTGGATCTACAAGGCCGACATCCTGGCCAAGGACCCGCACTGGTACGAGAAGAACGTGATGGGAACCGGGCCGTTCAAGTTCGTGGAGTACGTGCGGGGCTCCCACTGGGTCGGCAAGAAGAACCCCGACTACTGGGACAAGGGCAAGCCGTACCTGGACGGCTTCCGGGCGATCTTCATCTCGAGCTCCTCGGCGCAGGTGGCGGCCATCCGCGGTGAGCGGGCGATGATCCAGTTCCGCGGCTTCACGCCGGCCGACCGGGACTCGCTGGTGAACGCCCTCGGCCCCAAGATCACCGTGCAGGAGAGCGCCTGGAACTGCTCGATCCAGGTGGCGATGAACCAGACCAAGAAGCCGTTCGAGGACAGGCGAGTGCGGCGCGCGCTGTCGCTCGCGCTCGACCGCTACGAGGGCTCCAAGGCGCTGTCGCGCATCGCCCTCGTGAAGGAGGTGGCCGGCATCCAGGTGCCGGGCACGCCGTGGGCCACGCCGCCGGCCGAGCTGGAGAAGCTGGCCGGCTACGGCCACGACATCAACGGCGCCCGTGCCGAGTCCCGCCGTCTGCTCAAGGAGGCGGGCGCCGAGAACCTCTCGTTCACGCTGCTCAACCGCGCCGTGCCCCAGCCCTACGAACCGGTCGGCATCTGGCTCATCGACCAGTGGCGCCAGGTCGGCCTCAACGTCAAGCAGGTCACCCTGGAGTCGGCGGCCTGGCTGCAGGCGCAGAAGGACGGCAACTTCGAGGTGTCGACCAACGCGCCGTGCAACTCGATCGTCGAGCCCGACATGGACCTGCACTGGTTCCTGACCACGTCGCCCGTGAACTTCAGCAAGCACAAGGACACGGTGATGGACGAGCTGTACCAGAAGCAGTCGCGGGCGCTCGACCCCGAGGAGCGCCGGCGTTACCTGCGCGCGTTCGAGAAGCGCCTGTACGACGAGGAAGTGCACTACATCATGACGTTTCAGTGGCACCGGATCGTCCCCCACCTGTCGAAGGTCCACGGCTGGCAGATCACGCCCAGCCACTACCTCAACAACCAGCTCGACACCGTCTGGCTCAGCGAGTAGGAGGGACGGGTCATGACGCTGTCGATTCGGCCACTGCATCCGGCCTTCGGCGCCGAGGTCGTCGGCGTCGACGTCCGTCGCCTGGCCGACCCCGTGTTCGCCGAGATCGCGGCGGCGTTCGAGGAGCACTCGGTGCTGCTCTTCCGCGGCCAGACGATCGGCGACGACGAGCAGATCGACTTCAGCCGGCGGTTCGGTCCGCTGGAGACGACGATCCGCACCATCACCTCGCTGGCGCGCGTGGCGCCCGAGATTTCCAACCTGGCCAACGTCGACG
>JBKOZA010000196.1:0-8775 GCA_046725675.1 Candidatus Methylomirabilota bacterium | reverse complement strand
GCACCGGCACCGTGGCGGCGGCATCCGCTGCCTCGTGGCAGGCTCCCTGGAGGTCACGGTCGGCGACGCGCCGCCGCGGCTGATGCGACCGGGCGAGGCCTGGTTCGAGAGCGGACGCGAGCCGGTGGTGGCCCGCGCGTCGGCCACCGAGCCGACCAGCTTCATCCGCGTCGCCGTCCTGCCGGCCGAAATCCGCGGCCAGTCGTCGATCGTATACGTCGATCCGGCCGACGCCGCGCGCGGCCGGCCGCGCCGCTACACCGTCTGGGTGGTCGCGCCGATCGTGGTGGCCTGAGCGTGGGGCCGGTGCTGCTGGTGGCGCTCGGCGGCGCCATCGGATCGTCGCTGCGCTACCTCGTCGCCACCGCCGCCCTCGCCTGGCTGGGGCCGTCGTTTCCGTGGGGCACGCTCGTCGTGAACCTCGTCGGCTCGTTCGCGATCGGCCTCGTGCAACAGCTCGCGACCGAGAGCCTGGTCCTCGGCGAGGAGACCCGCCTGTTCCTCACCACGGGTGTGATGGGCGGGCTGACCACCTACTCCGCCTTCAGCTACGAGACGGTCCGTCTGATGGAAACCGGCGCCTGGATCCCCGCCTGGCTGAACGTCATCGTCACGACCACCGCCTGCCTCGCCCTCTGCTACCTCGGCCTCACAACCGGCCGCCTCCTCCTCGCCCCCGCTGAATGCAGAACCCTCCGCGCGTGTGGGCGATATGGGGGCCATATCGGGGCCCGGCCTCACGAGTGATCGAGGAGCGTCACGGCTTCATCTGGACGCTCCGAGCGTATGGGCAGTATGGGGGCATATCGGGACACGGCCTCACGAGTGATCGAGGAGCGTCACGGCTTCGCCGGGACGCTCCGAGCGTTGGGGGGTGTGGGGGGCGATATCGGGACTCGGCCTCACGAGTGATCGAGGAGCATCACGGCTGCGCCGGGACGCTCCGAGCGTTTGGGGGGTGTGGGGGGCCATATCGGGGCCCCCCACGTCTACAGGTCCTTGAACTTCTCGTTCAGCTCGCTGAGCTTGCGAGCCCGATCGGAGGCCGAGGCACCGACGCCACTGGGAGCCGGCTGCGGCTGAGCGCCCCGGTCTGTGGCGCGCTGGTTGGCGGTGGCCATCCACTTGTCGATGAAGCCGATCCAGGTGGGCACGTCGTCTTCGGTGCTCTCGAACACCATCATGCCCTGGTAGATGTGCACGTGCTTGGGCGTGCACACGAGCGAGGTGTCCTTGGTCTGGTTGAAGAACTGCCGCCAGTCCTTGTCGGGCATGGCGCTGAGTGGCATCGTCCACGTGACGATGCGGCCGTTGACGTCGCGCGCGGTCGGCGGGCCAGTCCGCTTGATTTCAGTCACGCTCACACGAATAGCAGACTCCGCCCGCTGCCCGAAAACGGTTTTTTGACCCGCCGGCCCGCCCCGCCTTCACGCCTTCGCGGCTCGGGCCTCGTATCGCCCGAGGTACGTGCTCAGCGCGGCGCCCTCGCGCTCGCGCAGCGCAACCGCCACACGCAACTGCTCGAGGTACTGCTCGAGCGTCTTGCCGCCGAGGTCGATGCGACGCTCGTGGAAGAAGCGATGGACGTCGGCCTCCAGGCTGGGCGTGGCCAGACCGATGACGCCCTCGGCCATCCGGCGCAGGCCGTGCTTGGGATAGAGACGATCCATCGTGTCCCACTGCTTTTTCACGAACTCCCAGGCGATCTCGCGCGAGTGGACGGCCATCAGCAGGGAGCGGACGACGAATGGCGCGTCCTGGGTGCGGATGTCGCCGTTGATGGTGCGGGCCAGCGTCTGCTCCACCAGCGCGGGCTGCGGGAACGCCGTCAGCGCGTAGAGGTAGCGCTGCTCCTCCTGGGGCGTCTTCGCCGTCCGGAAGCGCTCGAAGAACTCGTGGTACCGCCCCTCGTCGCCGGCATGGCCGAGGACGGCGATCAGCGCGGGCAGGACGTTGGGATCGACCGGGGCGGCCCCACGCTCGTGGCCGGCGTACAGCTCGGCGGCGCGTGCCTGCACGGCCCGGTCGTTGCCGAGGGTGCCGAGCGCGCGGATGAGATCGCCCCGGAGCTGGCGCGTCAGCTCGTCCTCGCCGGCGCGGGGGGTCCAGCCGAGCGCGGCGAGCGCGCCGGCCGCCCGATCGCGCACGAGCGCTTCCAGCTTCGGCCGGTCGGCCGGGGTCACGAGCCGGTTGAGCGTGTGGAACGAGGCGATGAGGATCGACCACACGTTCTTGTCCCGCTCGTCACGGAAGCGGGCGGTCAGCTCCAGGTACCGGGCCTGCGGCATGAGGCCGGCCACGCTCACCGCCCACGCGTCGTTCACCAGGTTGAAGCGTTCGATGGCGCCGAGACCGGGCAGACGGCCGAGCAGTCGCTCGAGCAGCCCGTCGTCGTAGCGGACTCGATAGAAGCCATGACCACCCTCGTTGGCGACGAGCGACTCGAAGCCGGCGGGCAGCGACCGCCGCGTCTCCGGCTCGGTCAGCAGCACCCGCTCGACCATCTCGCGGCCCCCGGCGGCGATGCGCACCTGCACGGGGACCTGCCACCGCGCCGGCGGGGCCGGGGTGGCCGGCGCCGCGCCGAACCAGCGCAGCGGCTCGGCCAGATAGGTGAAGCGCTGCTGGCGGAGCACCAGCTCGCGGCCCTCCACGCCGACGCTCACCAGCGGATAGCCCGGCGCGAAGATCCAGCCATCCATCACGGCCGGGATCGGCTGCTGCGAGGCCCGCCCCAGCGCCGCCCACAGGTCGCCGGTGTCGGCGTTGGCGAAGCGATGCCGCACCAGGTACTCGTGCACGCCGGCGCGGAAGACGTCCGGGCCCAGGTACTGCTCGAGCATGCGGAGGACCGAGGCGCCCTTCTCGTACGTCAGCACGTCGAACATCGCGTCGGCCTCGCGCGGCGCCCGCACGGGGAACTCGATGGGCCGCGTGCTGTGCAGGCCGTCCACCGACAGCGCGGCCGCCCGCGACACGCCGAACGCGACCCAGCGCTGCCACTCCGGCTTCCAGGCGTCCACGGCCAGCATCTCCATGAACGTGGCGAAGGCCTCGTTGAGCCAGATGCCGTTCCACCAGCTCATCGTGACGAGGTCGCCGAACCACATGTGTGCGTTCTCGTGGGCGACGACGTCGGCCACGCGCTGCAGCTCGGCGTGCGAGGCGGCCCGCTCGTCGACCAGCAGCGCCGTCTCGCGGAAGGTGATGGCGCCGAGGTTCTCCATGGCGCCGGCGGCGAAGTCGGGGATGGCGAGCAGATCGAGCTTGTCGCCGGGGTAGGGCAGCCCGTAGTAGTCCTCGAAGAATTTCAGCGAGGCCACCGCGATCTCCTGACCGAAGGCGGCCAGCCGGCGCTTGCCCGGCACGCACCAGATCCGCACGGGCGTGGGGCCGACCAGCGTGGGCTCCGTCTGCTCGAGCTCGCCCACGACGATGGCGACCAGATACGTCGACATGACGATCGAGTCGGCGAAGCGGACGATCTTGCGCGCGCCCTCGCGCGTCTCCGAGACGACGCGCGTGTTCGATACCGCCGTGAGGGTGGGGTCGATCGCGAGCGTGACGCTGAAGACGGCTTTGAAGGCCGGCTCGTCCCAGCAGGGGAACGCGCGGCGCGCGTCGGTGGCCTCGAACTGCGTGGCCGCCATCGTGCGCGGCACGCCACTCGGGTCCTTGTAGACCGAGCGATAGAATCCGCGCAGCTTGTCGTTGAGGGTGCCGCGGAACGCCAGCCGGAGGCGGCCGGTCCCGGTCGCCAGCGGTGCGGCCACCGCCAGCCGACAGCGCTCGGCCGCCTCGTCGAGGGTGACGGCGGCGCGCTGCTCGTGTCCCTGCGCGTCGACCACGACCGCCTCGTCGACGATCAGCTCGACGGCGTTGAGGACGATCTCGCTGACCGGTTCGGCGACCTGGATGGCGATGCTCTCCTCGCCGCGAAAGGTCAGCGTGGTGAGGTCGGGCTCGAGCCGGATGTCGTAACGGCTCGGGACGACGGTGCGCGGTAGTCGGTACGGGTCCACGAGACCTCCGGTGGGATCAGAGTGCCCCGTTACTGTACCGCGGATCTGCCGGGGCCGATACAAGCCAAAGCGCGGCGAGCCGATTCCATTCCTCGTGCCCCGGGCGTTGCACGAGCGGTGAGGTCAGGAACGAGTCCCGAGGCCGACGCCGAGCCCGGCGAGCAGATCCCAGCCCGAGGTGTGACCGAGACGGACCAGGCGTCGGGCGGCCGCGTCGGCCGTGTCGGAAGCGCCGGCGACCAGCGCCGCGACGAGGTCGTGCAGTGGCGCCCAGCCCAGTCCGGCCGCGAGATCTCCGAGCAGCGCGACGCTGATCGCGTGCGTGCGCGAGGGGGCGGCGGCCAGGATCGTGTGCGCGGTGTGCCGCCACGCGGTGGAATCGACCAGGCCGGCCTCTGCTAGCAGGCGGCGCGCGAAGAGCGTCCCGCCCACGAAGTCGTCGCCCGACGGCGTCAAACCGCCGCCGACGCCCAGCAGGGCCACCGCGGCGGCCGTCGCGTCGGCCGGGTCGTCGCGCGCACACGCGCTGGCGAGCGTATCGGCCGTGGCGGCCGCGGCCGTGAGTGGCCACCCCGGCGTGCGACCGGCCAATCGCACGCCGAACCCGGCCGGCATCCCCAGCCGCGCCACGTCGTCGAGCAGTCGGCCCCAGTTCCCGATGAGCGCGCCGGCGGTGGTGACGTCGAGCCGCGGCGTGCACGGGTGCCACGGCGAGAGGCCCTCGGTCAGGACCTGGAGCTCATCGGTCCGGACGATCGGCGCGTCGGCCACGAGGATCGCGCGAGGATGCAATGGCGCCGTCGCCGCGCCGAGCCAGGTGATCTGGTCGCCGGCGGTGAGATAGGTGGACGCGGTCAACCGTGCCAGCACGCGCGCCACGCCGCCCGCGCTGCCCAGCGCCGCGTGCGCGATCGCGCCGATCGCGATCGGACGCACCGGCGCGGCGCCGGCGGCGATCACCGCGCCCGCTCGGCCGCGGTGACCCGGGTTCCGAGACGATCCATCAGCAGCCGAGCGCGGCCCCGTCGGCGCGTGGATCCGACCCGCCGACGAGCCCGTCGGCATCGACGCGAATCAGCTGGGCATGGCCCATGAGATCGCTCCAGCCGTCGACGACGTTCACCTCGTGACCCCGGCGCCGTAGGTCCTCGGCGACCACCGGGCCGAAGCGGTCCTCGATGCGCAGGGCCCGCGAGGGATCGCCCCACGTGCGCCCGAGGAGCCAGCGCGGCGCCTCCACCGCAGCCTGGGGAGTCATGCCTCGATCGACCACCCGGGTGAGGAGCGCGGCCTGCGTCTGGGGTTGGCCCTCGCCCCCCATGGTGCCGTAGGCCAGCCGCGGTCGTCCGTCCTGAAGATACATGGACGGGACGAGCGTGTGAGCGGTGCGCTTGCCGGGCGCCAGGCAGTTGGGGTGGCGCGGGTCGAGCGAGAAGAACGCCCCGCGGTTCTGCAGCAGCACGCCGGTGTCGCCCGCGACGATGCCGCTTCCGAACTCGTGGTAGATGCTCTGGATGACCACGACCACGTTGCCCGCGCCGTCGGCGGCCACGATGGCGACCGTGTCGCCCCCGACGGCGGGGTCTCCGTCCACCAGCCGTGCCCGACCCCAGTCGATGAGCTGGCGCCGGCGGTCGAGACGCTCCGGATCGAGACAGCGTGCGACCGGCACATCCACGAAATCCGGATCGGCGAGGTAGCGGTCGCGGTCCTCGAACGCGAGCTTGGTCGCCTCGACGACGACGTGTACGTGGTCGCCGTCGTCGAGCGCCGCGACGTCGAAACCCTCGACGAGCGACAGGATCGCGAGCGCGGCAACGCCCTGGGTCGGCGGCGGCAGGCTGACGGCCTCGCCGGCCCGGTAACGCACGCGCAACGGTTCCGTCCACTCCGCCCGGTGGGCCGCGAAATCGCCCCGGGCCAGCGGGCTGCCGGCGCGCGCGGCGCCGTCGACGATGCGGCCGGTCAGCGCGCCCTGGTAGAACGCGTCGGGCCCATCCTGCGCCAGTCGCGTCAGCGTGGAGGCGAGGTCCGCCTGGACGAAGCGGTCGCCCACCAGCCGATCGGGGTGATAGATCGGCCACAGCGTGCGCCGCACGTCGGCCCCGGCCGCGGCCGTGAAGAGATCCCGCGTGGCGGCGGTGACGCGGCGCTGGCCCGGCGAGGGCGCGAAGCCCTCTCGCGCGTGGTGCACCGCGCGGTCCAGGAGCGTCGGCCACTTCACCGGCGAGCCCATCACGTCCCGGCTGTAAGCGTGCACCTCCCACCACCCGGACACCGCGCCCGGCACCGTCAGGGCGGCGGGGCCGCCGCGGACCGGGATCGTGGCGCCGAAGCGCGAGGCGTACGCCTGGCGCGTGGCCGCCGCGGCGGCGCGGCCGGCGGCGTTGAGCCCGCGCAGGCGCCGCCGCTCGGCGTCCCAGAGCAGCCACACGCTGTCGCCACCGATGGAGTTCATGTGGGGGTAGACGACGGCGATGGTGGCGGCGGCCGCGACGGCGGCGTCCAGGGCGTTGCCGCCGCCGCGCAGGATATCGACGCCGGCGTGCGAGGCGTGCGCGTGCGGCGCGGTCACCAGTCCTCGGCGCGCCCGCACGTCGGCGCGCGACGTCGGCGTCGTCACGCGGCGATCATACGCCGGGCGGGGCGGGCCGGCTTGATTTCGTCCGGCGGGGTGTGAAAGAGTCTCTGCGATGACCGCCTCGATGAGACGGCCGACGTTGGCGAGCGTGGTCGCCGTCAATCCGGATGTGGCGTTTCGCGAGCTGGACGGCGAGATGGTCCTGCTCGACCTCGCGAACGGCACCTACTTCGGCCTCGACCACGTCGGCGCCCGGATCTGGACGCTCATCGGCGAGCGGGCCACGCTCGGGACGGTGTTCGAGACGCTCGCGGGGGAGTACGAGGTCGCGCCCGGCGTGCTCGAGCACGACCTGCTCGCGCTCGTGGACGATCTCTGCGCGAAAGGACTGACGCGTGTCGTGGCGGGGTCCGCGTAGCCTCACCGTCGCGGGCGCGGTGCGCGCCGCCCGCCGTCTCGCCTGGACCGACTGGACCGTCCTCGCCACCGCGACCGTCGTCCTCCCCGCCGCGGCCCTCGCGTTGAAGCTCGTGAATCTCACGCGGCTGCTGCACGCCGCGCAGATGCTCGCGGGCCGCCGGCGCCCGACCGGCGATAGTGGCGATGCCGAGCGCATCGTCCGGCTGGTGGACGCGGCGGCCGCCTGGTGTGTGCCGACACCGACTTGCCTGGCCAGGGCGCTGGTCGCGTTCGTCCTGGTGCGGCGACGGGGGATTCCGGCCCGACTCGTCATCGGGATCACGAAGGCGCGCGGGCCGCTGGAAGGTCATGCCTGGGTGGAGCCCGGCACCGCGCCGGTCGCCACCCGGGAGGCCGGGGCGTACGTGCCGCTGCTCGTCGTGGACGGTCCCGGGCTCGGGACGCGCGTCGCTCGAGGCGAGCCGGCCACGTGAGCGGTCTCGCCGGAATCTATTGCCTCGACGGGCGTCCCGCCGACGTCGGCTTGCTCCGACGGATGATCGCGACGGTCGCGCACCGTGGTCCGGACGGCGAAGGCGACTGGAGCGACGGCCCGGTGGCGCTCGCCCAGTGCGCCGGTCACACGACACCGGAGTCGTTCGGGGAGAAGCAACCTCTGGTCGACGAGACCGGCGTGATCTGCCTCGCGCTCGATGGCCGCGTCGACAACCGGGAGGCGCTCGCGGAGTGGCTGCGGTCCCGCGGCGTCGTGCCTCGGACACCCTCCGACGCGGAGCTCGTGCTCCAGGCCTACGCACTCTCGGGCGACGAGTGTCTGGTCCGGATCGTCGGCGATTTCGCGCTCGCGATCTGGGACGGCCGCCGGCGCCGTCTGCTCTGCGCCCGCGACCCGCTCGGGATCCGGCCGTTCTATTACCGGGTCGCGGCCGGCACGTTCCTGTGGGGCTCGGAGCTGCGACAGCTCGTCGGCACGCTGCCCGGGCGCCCGGAGCCCAACGAGGGTGTCGTCGGCGAGTATCTGAGCAACCGCCTCGTCTCCGTCGACGAGACCCTCTATCGCGGAATTTCGCGAGTGCCGCCTGGCCACGTCCTCATCGTGACGACCGACGGCATCCGCGCGCGACGCTACTGGGACATCGATTCGCGGCGCGAGATCCGCTACCGCGACGACGACGAGTACGCCGAGCACTTCCTGGAGCTGTTCCGGGACGCGGTCCACTGCCGCCTCCGCAACGCCGGGCCCACCGCGATCTTCCTCAGCGGCGGGCTCGATTCGTCGTCCATCGTCGGGGCGGCGGCCAGCCTCGTGCGCGAGGGCCGCGTGCCGATCGACGGCGTCGAGACCTACACCCTGGACTTCTCCCACCCGGATGCGGACGAGCGGCGGTGGGTGGACGACGTCGCCGGACGGTGGGGGATTCACGTCCACCGTCTCGACGCCGATCGAGTCGCGATTCCGCCGCTCGCCGACCAGGTCGGCAAGCTGCAGGATTTCCCCGACGTCCCGACGGCCCATCCGTGGGGACTGCTCTACGACGAGGCGAGACGGCGTGGCTCACGGACTGCCATCTGGGGTTACGGCGGGGACGAATGGCTGACCGGCACCCCGGCGCACAGCGCCGATCTCCTGCGCCGGTTGCGGCTGGGCGCGCTCGTGCGTCAGCTCCGCGACGACCTCCGGACCTGCCGCGGGCTGGGAGGGCCGCCCGTGAGTGTCAACGACGTGCTCCAGTGGTGCGTGCGTCCGCTCGT
>JBKOZA010000195.1:0-3603 GCA_046725675.1 Candidatus Methylomirabilota bacterium | reverse complement strand
CACCAGGACGCCGTCGCGGCCGACCTCGTCGGCGAGGGACTTGGCGAACGCCACCACGCCCAGGCGGGTGACGCCGGAGAGCGCGAGGTTCGGGATCGGGTTGTAGACGGTGGCGGCCAGGATGTTGATGATCCGGCCGCTCCCGCTGCGCTTCAGGTGCGGCAGCGCCTCGCGGCACATGCGGGCGAAGAACAGCAGCGAGCGCTGCACCGCCGTCGCCCACTGCTCCTCCGTCGCGTCGTGGGCCCGGGCCAGCGGGGGGCCGCCCGAGTTGTTGACGAGGACGTCGAGCCGCCCGAACCGGGCGACGGCGGCGGCCACGAGGTCACGGATCGTCTCGGGGCGGTCGAGGTCGCCGGGGAACGCGAGCACCTCGCGACCCGTCGCGTCGCGGATCTCCTGGGCCGTCTTGTCGAGGTCCGGCTTCGAGCGGCTGCACAAGGTCACCGCGGCGCCTTCCTCGGCCAGCGCCTGCGCGCACGCGCGTCCCAGCCCCTTGCTGGCCCCGCCCACGATCGCGACCTTGCCGGTCAGCTCGAGATCCATGGCGCCCAGTTATCGTGGCAAACGCCGCCCGCGTCAAGGCTCGGCCGGATCGTGACGTCGAGCCGGGTCCGAATCCGTCGGCGGGCGTGGGTCAGAGCTTCAGGTGCGGGTCGAGCCAGTCGCGCAGGGCGTTGCCCATCAGGTTGATCATCAGCGTGGTGACGAAGATGGCCAGGCCCGGGAAGGTGGCGATCCACCACGAGTTGAGCATGTAGACGCGGCCCTCGCCGAGCATGTTGCCCCAGGCCGGCGTGGGCGGCTGGATGCCGAGACCGAGGAACGAGAGGAACGATTCCAGGATGATCACCTGGGCGACCTGCAACGTGGCGATGACGACGATGACCGACACGAGGTTGGGGACGATCTGACGGAAGACGAGGCGCAGGTGCTTCATGCCGAGGGCGCGCCCGGCCAGCACGAACTCACGCTCGCGGATGGCCATCGTCTCAGCCCGCACGACGCGCGCGTAGATCGGCCAGCCGGCCACGCCGAGCACGAAGATCATGTTCAGCAGGCTCGGCCCCAGCACGGCGATGACCGCCAGCGCGAGCAGCACGAACGGGAACGACAGCATCACGTTGACGAACGTCATGATCAGCCAGTCGGTGTTGCCGCCGAAGTAGCCGGCCGCGAGCCCGAGCAGAACGCCGATCGTCGCCGAGATGAGCACGGCGCTGATCCCGACCACCAGCGACACCCGGCCGCCGTGGATCATGCGCGAGAGCAGGTCGCGCCCGACCTGGTCCGTCCCCAGCGGGTGGGCGCTACTGCCGTGCTCCATCCAGGCCGGCGGCGCCAGCCGGTGGCGGATGTTCACCGCGAGGGGATCGTGAGGCGAGATCCAGGGCGCGACCACGGCGCTGAGGACGATCAGCACGAGCACGACGGCGGCGGCCACGCCCCAGCGCAGCCGCAGCAGACGGCGCAGCGTCGCCCGGCCGGCCTCGGCGTCGGCCGCGCGCACGGGGCCGAGCTCGGCCACCTCTGCCTTGCCGGGCGCGCTCAGTATGGACATTCCACGTGGGGGGCCCCGACATGGCCCCCCACACCCCCCAAACGTTCGCAGCGTCCCAGCGAAGCCGGGCCGCTGCTCTGGGACCGGTCAGGTTGGGGGGCCCCGACATGGCCCCCCACACCCTCCCGCGCTCGTCGCGCCCCGGGCGACCCGTGATGCTCCCGGATCACGCGCGCCCTCATGCGCTGGTCCGGATGCGGGGATCGATGAAGCCCACGAGGAGATCGACGACCAGGTTCACGGTCACGATGAGCAGCGCTAACAGAATTACCGCGCACTGCACCACCGGGAAATCCTGGTTGCGGATCGACTCCACCGTCAGCGTGGCCACGCCCGGCCACGCGAACACCGTCTCCGTGATGACGGCGCCGCCCAACAGCTGGCCGAATTGCAGCCCGAGCACGGTGATGACGGGGATGCAGGCGTTGCGGAAGGCGTGCTTCACCACCACAACCGGCTCCGCCACGCCCTTGGCCCGCGCCGTCTTGATGAACTCCATGTTCATCACCTCGATCACGCCCGAGCGGACCAGGCGCATGGTGATGGGCGCCAGCGCGGCGCCCAGGCAGAAGGCCGGCATCAGGAAGTTCTGCCAGGTGCCGTAGCCCGAGGCGGGCAGGACCTTGAGCCGCACCGCGAAGATGATGATCAGCATGATGCCGAGCCAGAACAGCGGCATGGCCTGGCCGGCCACCGCCACCGCGGTGCAGAGACTGTCCACCCACGAGTGACGCTTGAGGGCGGCCAGGATGCCCATCGGCAGCGAGATCAACAGCGCCACCGCGAGGCCCGAGAGCGTGAGATAGATGGTGGGCGGCATGCGCTCGAGCACCAGCTTGAAGGCCGGGGTGTCGGCGTACCAGGACTTGCCGAAGTCGCCGACCATCGCGCCCGCCACGAACTTCCAGTACTGCACGTACAGCGGCCGGTCGAGCCCGAGCAAGTGACGGTAACGCTCGAACTCTTCCTTGCCGGCGTTCTGCGGCAGCAGCAGCAGCACGGGGTCGCCGAGCACGTGCAGGATGGCGAAGGCCAGCACCGAGATGCCGAACACGACCACGACGAGCTGGACGAGCTGGCGGGCGACGTAGGAGCGCATGCGGGATCGTGGCCGCGGCAGCCCTCACCCCCGCGGGCGAGGGCCGCCGCGGCCCGGGCGTCTATTTCTTCCGCGGGGTCACGACGAACATCCGATCGATCTCGTCCCGCGGCGCCTCGTACTCGATCCGGTTGCTGATTCCCCACACCCCCCGCAGACCCCACTTGTAGAGATAGGCGGCATCCTCGTGGATCAGCTTCTGAACCCTGGCGTAGATTTCCGCGCGCTTCTTGGTGTCGAGCGTCGAGCGGCCCTGGATCACCAGATCGTCGAGCGCCGCGTTGCAGTAGTAGCTGTAGGGCTGGTTGCACGTCATGACGTCGTAGAGGATGGCGTCGGCGTCGAAGACCGAGGCGTAGCCCCACGACCACTCGAACATGGGATCGGCCTTGCTATCGCGGACCAGGTTGGTGAAGGGGCCGACCTCGCCGACCATCCGCGCCTTGGTCCGGATGCCCACCTTGGCGAGATCGGCGACGATGGCGTCCGAGGTCTGGATCAGGGCGGGCTCGACGATGGGCTGCGTGCGCATGAAGCCGACCTCGAACCCGTTGGGATACCCGGCCTCGGCGAGACGCTTCCTGGCCTGCTCCAGGTCCTGCTTGTAGGGCTTGACCGACGGGTCATAGCCGAACGCCATCGGGTTGATGAGCGTCGCCGTCCGATCCCCGAGGCCGTTGATCACGTGCTTGATGATCGAGTCGATATCGACGGCGAGGTTGGCGGCCTGGCGCACGCGGCGGTCCTGGAAGGGGTTCTTGCCCGAGCGTCCCGCCTGGTCCAGCTGAATGAAGCCCGTGCGCAGGATGGGGGAGGTCGAGGTGCGGGCCTGGCCGGACTTGTTGATGACGTCCATCTGATCGGGCGGCACGGCCTTGATGACGTCGACGCCGCCCGAGATCAGCTCGGCGATCTGGGTGGCCTGCTCCGGGATGATCCGGAC
>JBKOZA010000194.1:0-6699 GCA_046725675.1 Candidatus Methylomirabilota bacterium | reverse complement strand
AGAGGATTTCCGCCCGCCACGATGCACTCCGCGCCGAGTGGCGGGCCACCGTCAGCATGGAGCGCACGCTGTCGCCACTGGCTCCGTCGGTCCTTGCCGCCGAGATCTGGGAGGTGATCAAGGACGAGGACTGGGTGCTCGCCAACGGGACCGGCAAGGGGTGGGCGCGCCGGCTGTGGGACTGGCAGCCCGAGCGCAGCTACGGAGGCAGTGGCGGCGCCGGTCTCGGCTACGGCCTGCCGGCCGCGCTCGGCGTCACGCTCGCGCACCGCGGCTCCGGCAAGGTCTGCGTGAATCTCCAGGCCGACGGCGATCTGCTGTACGTGGCGAGCGCCTTCTACACGGCGGCACACCACCGGCTGCCGCTGCTCACCGTGATGTTCAACAACCGCACGTACGGCAACGACGAGGCGCACCAGGAGACGGTGGCCAAGGCGCGCGGCCGGCCGGTCGAGAACAAGGTCGTCGGCATTCGCATCGACGACCCGGCGCCGGACTTCGCGCGCATCGCCCAGGGCTTCGGCGTCCACGCCGAGGGCCCCATCGACACGGCGGCCGCCGTCGGCCCCGCGCTCCGGCGCGCGCTGCGGGTGATCAAGGACGAGGGGCGGCCGGCGCTCGTCGACGTGATCACGCGACCCTGAAGGAGGCTGTCATGGCACGTGGGGGCTACCGAATCTTCGACGCCGACACTCACATCATCGAGCCGGTCGAGCCGATCGAGGAGTACCTGGCGGCGGCCGACCGCGCCAAGCTGGCGGCCCTGGGGCCGCTGGTCGGCCGCGGTCCGGCCAAGGCCGGGATGTCGCGCTACCTGGTCGGCAAGCGCCCCAAGCTGGACCGGCGTCTCGGCTCGCGCGAGCGCGTGCCCCCGCCGGCGCGCGGCGCCCGGGACGGCGGCACCCCGTGGGACGTTCGCTGGCAGGGGCCGCCGTTTCCCAGCGACCGGGTCAGCTTCGACTCGCACGCCCGCGTCAAGGACATGGACCTGGAGGGCATCGACGTCAACATGATCCTGCCCTCGGGGGGCGTGCCGGCGTTCTGCGCGCTGGAGGACGTCGCGCTGGAGCAGGCCATCTACCGGGCCTATCACCGGTTCCTTGCCGACTACTGCGCGCCGTACCCCGAGCGGCTGACCAGCGTCGTGCTCGTCTCGGCGCGCGATGCCGAGGCCTCGGTCGCCGAGATCCGCCGGTGCGGCGAGGAGCCGTGGCCGGTCGGCATCTTCCCGATCTGCCCCCCCGAGCTGACCCTGGACGATCCGGCCTGGGAGCCGATCTGGGCGGCCGCGGAGGCCCACGACCTGACCGTCGTCATCCACTCCTTCACGATGACGGTGCCGTACCCGCCCGGCACCTGGGACACCTGGGAGAGCGTGTTCCTGCAGCGCGCCGCCGGCCACGTGTGGAACGCCCAGCGCAACATGGCCGCGCTCATCGGCGCCGGCGTCCTCGACCGCTATCCGCGGCTGCGGATGACGTCGCTCGAGTGCGGCCACGGGTGGCTGGCGTTCTGGGCCTCGCGCCTGGACGAGCTGGCCGAGATGTCGCGCCACGCGCTGCCGCCGCTGGCCCGCAAGCCGAGCGAGTACATCCGCGGGCCGCAATACTTCCAGAGCATCCAGCTCCACGAGGGGGAGCTGTCCCTGCGGCAGGCGCTGGAGGCGCTGGGCGAGGACACGCTGATGTTCGCCACCGACTACCCGCACTCCGAGAGCTGGTTCCCGAAGTCCGTCGAGGTCGTGCTCGGCTGGACCTCGATCGGGGAAACGGCCCGTCGGAAGCTTCTGTGGGACAACGCCGCCCGCTGCTATCACCGCCTGGCCGCGAGGCCCATTTTGACTCGTTAGCCCTAAATAGCTAAAATGGGTCACGGGAGGACGAGCCCGTGAGCCCAGCCGCGGCCCGCCGACAGGATCCGATCGCCGCGTTCCGCAACCACCGTGGGGAGCAGGTCGAGGCCGCGTCGGTGACGGCCACCGACGCCAAGAAGCAGTTCGGCCGTGTCCTCGAGCTGGTCCTGCGCGGCGGCGCCGTGGTCATCACCAAGCACGACGCGCCCAAGGCGATCGTGCTCTCGATGGAGGAGTTCCACGCCCTCACCCGGCCGGGCGCGAGCCCGCTCGACACCCTCACCGGCGAGTTCGACGCGATGCTGGCGCGCATGCAGACGCCCCGGGCGAAGGGCGCCCTGAGGGCGGCGTTCGCGGCGTCGGGCAAGGAGCTGGGGAAGGCAGCCGTGGCAGCCGCGCGCAAGCGTGGCTGAGGCCCCCGCGCCGTGCATCTACGTCCTGGCGGGCACCAACGGCGCGGGCAAGAGCAGCCTCGCCGGCGCGGCATTCCTGCGGGCGGGCGTGGAGTTCTTCAACCCCGACCAGGCCGCCCAGCTGATCCTCGCCCGCAACCGAGGCCTCGGCCTCGAGGCGGCCAATAGCGCGGCCTGGCAGCAGGGCACCCGCCTGCTCGAGCGCGCGATCACCGAGCGGCTCACCTTCGCGTTCGAGACGACGCTGGGCGGACGGACGATCACCGCGCTGCTCGAGCGCGCGCTCGCGACCGGGCTCGAGGTTCGCGTCTGGTACGTCGGGCTGAGTAGCCCGGAGCTGCACCTCGCCCGGATCCGGGCCCGGGTGGCGCAGGGTGGCCACGACATTCCCGAGGCGCGTGTCCGGACCCGCTACGACAGCAGCCGGCTCAACCTGATCCGCCTGCTGCCGACGCTGACCGAGCTGCGCGTTCACGACAACAGCGCCGAGGCCGATCCCGCCGCCGGCGTCGCGCCCGAGCCGATACTCGTCGTGCACATGGTGCGCGGAACGATCGTGCGCGCGTGCCCGCTGACCCGGACCCCCGCGTGGGCCAAGCCCATCCTGGCGGCGGCGATGAAGAGCGCGGCAAGGGCCGGCGCATCGTGAGAACATCGCCGTGGTGCCCGCCCGCCGGCCCGGCGCCGCTGTGCTAGAGTCGGCCCGCCGAGGTGAACATGGATCCTGCGACCATCGTCATCCGTGATCTCGTCACTGGTCCCGTCCCGCCGCGCCCCGGCGTGGAGGGATCGCCCAACACGCTGCTCACGCGCGTCGCCGAGGTCGTCGACAAGATGGGCCCGCCGCCGTGGTCCAAGCGCATCATCGCCGACGAGCGCAATCTGGTGACGCTCATCGCCAGCGCCCCCGGGGGCGGCAACCGGCCGCACTGGCACCGGGAGTTCGACGAGTGGTGGGTGGTGCTGGCCGGACACCTGCAGTGGGAGCTCACGGGCGGCATCGTCGTGGACGCGGCGAAGGACGACATCGTGTGGGTGCCGCGGGGCACCGTGCACCACATCCGCAACGTCGGCACCGATCTGTCCCTGCGCCTGGCCGTCGCGATGCCGCCCGCGATGCACTACTTCGGCGCGTGCGAGCAGTGTGGGTACACCGACGACGGACCACGCCAGTGGTGTGCGTGATCGGCTGAGCAGAAGTCCGGCGCGCCGCCGGCCGGGCGCTCGACGGCGATGCGCCGGGGTCGGGTCGGGACCCGACCCCGGACGCGGACGGCCGGCCGGTGACGACGCGAGGTCTAACCCGGCGCGGCGCCCTGGGTCCCCGTGTAGAGCGCGTAGAGCGACTGGCTGGCGGCCATGAACAGCCGGTTGCGCTTGGGCCCGCCGAAGCAGACGTTGCCGCAGATTTCCGGCAGGCGGATGCGCCCGATCAGCTTGCCCTCGGGCGTCCACACCGTCACGCCGCTGTAGCCCACCGAGCGGCCGGCGTTGCTCGAGCACCAGAGGTTGCCCTCCACGTCGCAGCGCACGCCGTCGGGGCCGCACTTCACGCCGTCGACCATGAAGTCGCTGAAGAGCTTGCGGTTCGCGGCCTTGTTGTCGCTGGTGACGTCGAACACGTGCATGTCGCCCTTGCCGCCGGGGCCGGTGTCGCCCGGGCCCTTGCCCGTGCTGACGACGTAGAGCTTCTTGTAGTCGTGAGAGAAGCAGAGGCCGTTGGGATCCGGCACCTGATCCTCGCCGACGACGAGATCCACGCGACCGCTGGAGTCGACACGATAGACGCCGGTCGGCAGCTCGCGCTTGGCGTCGCCGATCTCCAGCGGCTGGCCCAGCCGGGGCTTGAGACGGCCGGCCTTGTTGCTGGGCCCGCCCGGCGCGTCCGGCGCGCCCTCGTAGAGCTGACCGCCGTACGGCGGATCCGTGAACCAGTAGCTGCCGTCGGGGTGGGGGACGACGTCGTTCGGGGAGTTCAACCGCTTGCCGGTGTACTTGTCGGCGATCAGCGTGATCGAGCCGTCGTGCTCGTAGCGGACCACCCGGCGGGTCAGGTGCTCGCACGAGAGCTGGCGGCCCTGGAAGTCGAACGTGTTGCCGTTGCTGTTGCTGGACGGCATGCGGAACACGCTGACGTGGCCGTCGTCCTCCGACCAGCGCAGCTGCCGGTTGTTGGGGATGTCGCTCCACACCAGGTAGCGGCCCTGGCCGCTCCACGCCGGGCCCTCGGACCACAGGGCGCCGGTCCACAGCCGCTGGATCGGCGCGTTGGGCTGCCGCAGCCCGTTGAAGATCGGATCGATCGTGAGCACGTCCGGGTCGGTGAAGTAGACGTTGGGGGGCCCGCCGGGACCGAAGTCGCGCGGCGGCGTGGTGACCGTGCTCGGCGGCGCTACCGGTCCACTGGGCGGGGCCTGCGCCCGGGCCAGCCGCGGTCCGACCGTGGCGGCGCCGGCGACCACGCCGATGCCGGTGATGAGCGCCCGTCGTGAAATCACGCCGCTGCCCGACGCTTCGTGCGCTTCCTGCGCCATGACGACCTCCTCGAGAGCCGCGGGACGGGACGCCACGCGCGATCTCCGTGGTCCACGCGACTCCGGCCTGGCAGGGAGTATAGACGACAGCCCTCGCAGGCTGCGGTAGTCTTTGCGTGATGTCGACCGCCCCGCTCGACGTGCTGGTGACGATGCCTTTCAGCGACGCGCAGCTCGATCGCGTGCGCCGCGTCTCCCCGGTCGTGCGCGTCACGCGCGCGGAGCCCGCCGCGGCCGACTACTCGCGCATCGACGTGCTGTACGCGGGCGTGCCGCCGCGCGATCTCGCCCGCGCGCCCAACCTCAAGTGGGTGCAGCTGCACATGGCGGGAGTGGACGCGCTGGCCGAGCATCCGCTCTACACGCAGAGCACGATTCCGCTCGCTACCACCAGCGGCGTGCACGCCAGCACGATCGCAGAGTACGCGCTCACGATGCTGCTGGCGCTCGCTCATCGCGTCCCCCGGATGCTCGAGTGGCAGGGGCGCGGCACCTGGCCGCCCGACGCCCAGCGTTGGCCCCTGTTCGTTCCGAGCGAGGTGCGCGGCGCCACCCTCGGCGTCGTCGGCTACGGCAGCATCGGCCGCGAGCTGGCCCGCATGGCCCGGGCCGCCTTCGCGATGACCGTGCTGGCGTGCAAGCGCAACCCGGCGGAGCACAAGGACCAGGGCTACGTATCGCCGGGAACCGGCGATCCCGACGGCGTGCTGCCCGACGTCTGGCTGGGCCCCGATGGCCTGCCGGAACTGCTCGCCCGGTCCGACGTCGTCGTCCTGTGCGCGCCGCTGACGGCGCAGACCCGGCAGCTGATCGGTGCGCGGGAGCTGGCGCTGATGAAGTCCTCGGCCTACTTCGTCAACGTCGGACGGGGCGCCAGCGTCGACGAGGCAGCGCTGGCCCGCGTCCTGGCCGACCGTCGCATCGCGGGGGCTGCGATCGACGTCTTCGCCCAGGAGCCGCCGCCCAGGGGACACCCGCTCTACGCGCTCGACAACGTGATCGTCTCGCCCCACGTCTCCGGCTTCCTGCCCAGCTACGACGACCGCTGCGCCGAGCTGTTCGCCGAGAACGTGCGGCGCTACCTGGGGGGCGGCTCGCTCCTGAACCTCGTCGATCGGGCCCGCGGCTACTGAGTGCATGAGCGACGCCGCCAGCCTCGACCGGCACCAGTACCTGAGCCTGGCAACGTTCCGGCGGGACGGGGCCGAGGTCCGGACGCCGGTCTGGTTCGCCGAGGTCGACGGGCTGCTCTACGTGTTCACGACCGGCGACGCCGGGAAGATCAAGCGCCTGCGGAACTCGTCGCGGGCCCGGGTGGCGGCCTGCGACGTCCGCGGACACGTCGAGGGCGACTGGCAGGAGGCGACCGCGCGCGTCGTCACCGACGAGCGGTCGATCCAGCGGGCGCGGGCAGCGTTCGGGGCCAAGTACGGCTGGCGGCTCTGGCTGCTCGACCTCGGCTCGCGCCTGAGCGGGCGCATCCGCCGTCGGGCCTGGCTCGAGATCGCGCTGTAGCGCGCAGCGTCGGGCACCGCCGGCGTCAGCGGAGCGCGGGAAACACCTCGTGGGTGAGGATCCGCAGCGTGCGCTGCATCCGCTCGAGTGGCATCAGGCCGCCGGGGTTCAGCTCGGCGACGAGGCCGGTGAGACCGAGCTCCGCGCGCAGGGTCTCCAGCCGCTCGACCAGGGCGGGCGCGGTGCCCACCGCCACCCGCGTCTGCAAGATCTCATCGTAGGAGAGCTGGCTGAGTTGTTCGACCTTCGCCCGGCGGCGGTCGGCGGGCCCGGTGTCGGCCCGCCCCATCCCGGAGCGCGTGAGCTCGGCGTGGCGCCGGAAGAAATACGTGAAATTCTCGTACGGCTCCTCCACGGCGTCCTTCATGGTCGGCGCCGCGTAGAC
>JBKOZA010000193.1:0-2015 GCA_046725675.1 Candidatus Methylomirabilota bacterium | reverse complement strand
TGGCGCTCATGGCGCAACTCCCCACCGGACCTGCACCACGGTCCCCTCGGCGAGGCGCAGTCCATCCCAGGTGCTCCAAGCACAGGGGTCGCATGGCGCTCTCGCCGAAGTGGCCGCAACGTCAGAAAGCATACAGGGGGGCCGCGCTCGCCGAGTCCTGCGCTCGCTTACGGCGACCGGCGAGCCATTGCGGCGCGCCGAGGGGATCGCGAGCCTGGAGCCCTCGCCCGCCGTCTTGCGCGACGCCACCTAGTGCGAGATGACCTTGCGAGGATCGAGCGCGTCGCGCAACCCGTCGCCGATGTAGTTGATCGACAGCACCGTCAGGAAGATCGCCGTCCCCGGGAAGATCGCCCAGTGCGGCGCGAAGTCCAGGTTGTCCTTGGCGTCGAACAGGATCCGTCCCCAGGTCGGGATGTCGGGCGGGAAGCCGAGGCCGAGGAACGACAGGGACGACTCGGCGATGATGGCGGCCGCCACGTCGATGGTGCCCGCCACGATGACGGGTCCCATCGCGTTGGGCAGGATGTGGCGCACGACCTGCCGGAACGGCGGCGCGCCCAGGCCGCGGGCGGCCTCGACGAACTCCTTCTCGCGCAGCGAGAGGAACTGGGCCCGCACCAGCCGCGCCACCGGCATCCAGCGCAGCCCGCCGATGACGACGACGATCATCACGAAGACCCCGGCCTCGGGGCCCAGCGCCTTCTTCAGCGTCTCCCGGAACAGGTAGACGATCAGCAGCAGCAGCGGGAGCTGCGGCAGGCAGAGGAACAGGTCGGTGACGCGCATGAGCAGGTGGTCGAGGGCGCCGCCGAAGTGGCCGGCGACGGCGCCGACCGCCACGCCGATCGTCAGCGCGATCAGCATGGCGGCGATGCCGACGGCCAGCGAGATGCGGCCGCCGTACAGCATCCGCGCCAGCAAGTCCTGGCCGAGGTCGTCGGTGCCCAGCGGGTGGGCCCACGACGGGCTCTTCAGCTTGGCCCGGAAGTCGATCTCGTCGATCGGCACCCGGTAGATGAACGGCCCGGCCAGCACGGCCGCGACCATGAAGATCAGCAGCGCGGCGCCGACGGTGGCCAGGCGGTGCTTGCGGAAGCGCCGGAAGGCCTCGGCCCACAGCGAGGTGGCCGGGTGACGGGCGGGGCTGGCCGCCGGGGCGGCCAGCGTCCTGGACGGCAGCGCTCGGGCCATGGTCAGCGGTAGCTGATGCGGGGGTCGAGCCAGCCGTAGAGCAGGTCGGCCACCAGGTTGAACGTCACCACCAGGCAGGAGAACACGAAGGTGATCGCCATGATCACCGGCGTGTCGTTGGCGAGGATCGCGCTGATCAGCAGCGAGCCGATGCCGGGCACGCGGAAGATCTGCTCGGTGATGACGGCGCCGGTGAAGATGGTCGGAATCTGCAGCGCCATCAGCGTCACCACCGGGATGAGGGCGTTGCGCACGGCGTGCTTGGTGATGGTGACCGGCTCGGCCAGGCCCTTGGCGCGGGCGGTGTTGATGTAGTCGAGGCGGACGACGTCCAGGACCGCCGAGCGCACGAACCGGGTGAGGGCGGCCCCCTGGAAGAGGCCGAGCACCGCGACCGGCATGATGGCCTGTCGCGCGTGCTCCCAGTACCAGCGCCAGCCGGTGGCGCCGATGTCGGCCCGGTAGATGAACGGCAGCCAGTCGAGGTAGATCGAGAAGAGCAGGATGAACAGCAGCCCGGTGAAGAACGTCGGGAGCGAGAACCCGATGAAGGCCAGGGTCGTCGCGAGCTGGTCGAAGACCGAGTAGGGTCGTATCGCCGACAGCGTCCCGATCGGCAGCGCCACCACGACGGCCAGCAGCTGGGCCGAGCCGAGCACGAACAGCGACGTCGGGAGCCGCTGCAGGATCAGCGTGTCGACGTTGACGCGGCTCGTGAAGGAGAAGCCCCAATCTCCCCGCAGCATCGAGCTGAACCAGCGCACGTAGCGGATCCCGATGGGGTCGTCCAGACCGAACTTGGCGCGCAGGTTCGCGCGCAC
>JBKOZA010000192.1:0-2005 GCA_046725675.1 Candidatus Methylomirabilota bacterium | reverse complement strand
CGACGTCGAGCTGACTCGGCTCAACGCGCAGTGGCCCGGGCTGGTGGCCGCAGCCTCGGGCCACGTGCGTGGCGAGGGGGCAGTCGCCTTCACCGGCCGCGTCGAGGCCGAGCTGGCCCGGCTCGCGCCGGCGATCGGGGTCACCGGCATCGGCGGGCGCGCGACGCTCAGCGCCGATGCACGCGGGCGCAGTGACGCGATCCAGGCCACCGGCTCGCTGCGCGCGTCCCAGATCCAGCTGCGCGGTGCGACCGTACGCGACGTCGAGTTGCCACTGCGGTTGACCCGATCGAGCCTGCGTCTGGAGAAGGGCCAGGCGCGGTTGGGGGAGAGCCGGCTCGCGGTCGATGCGAGCGCGACCTGGCCGCAGACCGGGCCGTTGACGGCCGACACGCTGGCCCGTCAGACGCTGATCCAGGCCGAGCTCCGCGCGCCGGCGGTGCGCCTCGAAGACGTCGCTCCGCTCTTGCCTTCGGCCATCCAGGGTCGTGGGCAGCTGGCTCTGACCGCGCGCGCGGAGGGCACGCCCGGAGCGTGGCGGGGCACCGGCACGCTCACGTCGCCGCTCATGGAGATCGGACCGGGACCGCTCCGGCAGCTGCGGGCCGTATTCACAGTGGACAACGCGCGCGTCGACGTGTCCGAGCTCTCCGTCGACGCCTTCGGCATTCCCACGCGTGGGACCGCGACCTGGGCCTGGACGGGCGGCGGCAGCGCGAAGGCGACTCTGGGACCGGCCTCGCTGGCCGCACTCCCGATGGTCCCATCCGCCGCCGGCCTGCAGGGCACCGCCCGCGCCACGATCGATGCGGCGGGGAGCTCGGCCGCCGACGTCAGCGGGACCGTGCGCGCCGTGCTCGACGACGCCGCGGTCAGCGGCATCGTGCTGGGTCGCGGGCAGTTCGACGTCTCGGCGCAAGACGGCGCATTCCGCGCCGATCTCGCCTTCCCCGAGCCGCGCCTGCAGGCGCTCGTCCGCGGACGCGTCGATACGACCGGCACCCTCGACGCCGAGGCGACGGTCCCGGACATCGACCTGGCGCGCCTCACGCGCACGCTCCGGCTGGATGTCGCCGAGGTCGGCGGCACGATCTCGGCTCGGGCCACGGCTCGAGTGCCGCTCGCCGAGCCGTGGCGAGGCGATGGCGTCGTCTCGATCGATCCCGTTCGCATCGCCGTGGCGGGTGATACGTGGGAGAGCGCTAGTCCCATCCAGATCCGCTGGGCGCAGGGCGGATTCTCCCTCGCCGAGTTCCGGCTCGCCGCGAAGCGGGACGGCTTCGTCACCGGAGCAGGCACGCTGGGCACCGACGGCAAGCTGGACGGACGCGCGTCGGGCCAGATACCCCTGGCTACCCTCGGCGCCACGCGGCCCGAGATCCGCGAGCTCACCGGGGCACTCGAGCTCTCGGTGCGCGCCTCGGGCACTCTGGCGGCGCCCGCTCTCGTCGGGGACGGTGCCATTCACCGCGGCAATCTGCTCCTGCGCGACCGGCCGGAAACCCTGCGCGACATCGAGGCCCGCTTCACCCTGTCGAGGCAAGGCGTGCAGGTCAGGGACGCCACCGCGTCGCTGGGAGGCGGCCGCGTCAGGGCCCAGGGCGACCTCGCCCTGCAAGGCTGGAAGCCCGGCGCCTATCGGTTCAAGCTGCAGGCGCAGGACGTCGCGGTGGGGCCGATCGAGGACTTCTCGAGCGCCTGGAATGCCGACCTCGAGCTGAGCGGAATCACCCGCGAGGCGCAACTCACGGGGCGGGCGCGCCTCGCGCGTGGTGTCTACCGGCACGACGTGTCGGTTCTCTCCCTCGTGCAGTCGCCGGCGCAGGCCGCCGCCGTCGAGCCCGGCACTCCTCTACGGCTGCGAATACGGGTGGACCTCGACGACAACCTGGTCGTCCGCAACCGCACGGTCAACCTCCGGGCAGGCGGGGTGCTGACCGTCGAGGGCACCACGACCAGGCCGGTCGTCTTCGGGTCGGTCGAGAGCCGGGACGGTCGCATCAAC
>JBKOZA010000191.1:0-1015 GCA_046725675.1 Candidatus Methylomirabilota bacterium | reverse complement strand
TCTCCACGAGATCACCGCGGCGGAGGCCAGGGACCTGTTCCCTCCGCTGGCACCCGTCCGGGGGGCGATCTACTCCCGCGGCGCCGCGCGCGTGGATGGGCGCCTGCTCAACCGCGCGCTGCGCACCGCGGCCGAGGGGCGTGGCCTGGTGGTGCGGGCGGGGAGTGTCGAGCGGTTGGTCCTGGACGGCGACGTGGTCGGCGGCCTGGTGCTCGGCGCCGAGACGGTCCTGGCCGCCGGCGTGGCGATCGCGGGTGGCGCGTGGTCGGAGGCGTTCGCCGCCCAACTCGGCGTGACGATCCCGGTCGCGCCGCAGCGCGGACAGATCATCCACCTCGGACTGCACGGCGTCGATACCAGCGGCTGGCCGATGATCAGCGCTTTCCACCACCACTACATGGTCCCGTGGCCGGACAGCCGCGTGGTGGCGGGAGCCACGCGCGAGACCGGTTCCGGGTTCACAGCGCACACGACGGCGGCCGGCGTGCGCGAGGTGCTGGGCGAGGCGCTCCGGGTGGCACCCGGGCTGGCGGGCGCCGAGGTCCGCGAGATCCGTGTCGGCCTGCGCCCGCTGACCTCCGACGGCCTGCCGGTCCTCGGCGGGGTGCCGGGCGTCCGCGGCGTCTTCCTGGTCACCGGCCACGGGCCTAGCGGCCTGACGCTGGGCGCCTACAGCGGCAAGCTGGTGGCCGAGCAGATGCTCGGCAAGCAGCCCGCGCTGGATCTGAGCGCGTTCTGCGTCTCGCGCTTCGGCCGAGACGCCACGTAGCTCCGGAGTATGATGTGGGCCGCTCGATCCCTCAGGAGGACGCCATGACGCCGCATCGCCGCGCGCCCATCGTCGTCGCGCTCGCCCTGCTCGCCGTCGCGATCGTCGCGCCGGTCGCGGACGCCCAGATCGCCGTGTCGGCCAACGACAACAAGGTGGTCCTCGTGAACGGCGTGGTCACGGTGGTGGGCAGTGCGCCGCCCGACACGGTGTCGATCATCGACCTGAAGGCCTCGCCCCCGCGCG
>JBKOZA010000190.1:0-7477 GCA_046725675.1 Candidatus Methylomirabilota bacterium | reverse complement strand
ATGCCGTGCGGCTTCATGTGCTGCAGCTCGGCGCCGACGGCGCGACAGTACTCGCGCAGGGCGCCGGTCTGGTAGCAGAGATAGTCCTTCAGCTCGGCGGGCGTGACGTCCATCACGCGGCGGCCGAAGCCCATGAGGTCGGGGAGCGAGGGATGCGAGCCGATCGCCACGCTGTGTCGGACGGCCAGCGCCACGGTCTTGCGCATGACGTGGGGATCGCCGCCGTGGAAGCCGCACGCCACGTTGGCCGAGGTGATGAACGGCATGATCTCCTCGTCGGCCCCGAGCGTCCACCGACCGTACGACTCGCCCATATCGCAATTGAGATCGATGAATTTCGACGGCATGGCTGCTCCCTCCTTCATTACTGCCGCGCCAGCACGCGGGCCAGCGCGTTCACGAAGCGGTCCACGTCCTCGTCGCCCATGGCCAGCGAGCAGGCGCCGAGGCCGCGCTGGGTCGTGAGGATACCCTCGTTGAGCATGCCCATGAAGACGCGCTGGGCCATCTCGGCGTCCTTGGCCTTGGTGGAACGATAATCGGTGAGCGTCTCGGTCGTCCAGTGCAGCCAGAACAGCGAGCCGGCCCCGGTCACCTGCCCCCGCCGGCGCGTGGCGGCCAACAGGCGTGTCACCCCGCCGCGCAGCCGGTCGCCGAGCGCGTCGAGGCGCGTGTAGGCCTCGGGCGTCAGCGCGTTGAGCGTGGCCAGGCCGGCCGCCATCGTCACCGGGTTGGCGTTGAACGTGCCCCCCTGGCTGATGCGGGCCCCGCCCTGGCGCGGATCGTAGAAGGCCATGACGTCGCGTCGCCCGCCGAAGGCGCCCACCGGGAGGCCGCCGCCGATGATCTTGCCGAACGTCGTCAGGTCAGGCCGCACCCCGAGGCGCTCCTGAGCGCCGCCCCACGCGGTCCGGAACGAGATGACCTCGTCGAGGATCAGCAAGATCCCGTGGCGCTGGGTCACCTCGCGCAAGCGTGACAAGAAGCCGTCGACGGGGGGGACCAGCCCCGCGTTGCACATGAACGGATCCACGATGACGGCAGCGATGGAGTCAGCCTCGCCGGCGAGGATCTCCTCGCACGCCTCGGGCTCGTTCCACGGCAGCACGACGACGTTCTTCAGCACGGCCGGGGGGATCCCCGCCGACCACGCGACCGGCTTGGGCCGGCGGCGGTTGCCCCAGGACTTCGTGTCGCCGCTGACACTGACCATGACCCAGTCGTGGGTGCCGTGGAACGCGCCCTCGAACTTCGCGAGCTTGGGCCGCCCGGTGAACGCGCGGGCCAGACGGACGGCGTTCATCGTCGCCTCGGTCCCGGAGTTCGTGAAGCGCACGCTTTCGACGGACGGCACGCGGCGTACGAGCGTCTCGGCCAGCCGGACCTCGTGCTCGGTCGGGCCGGGAAACGACAGCCCCGACTCGGCCACCGCCTGCACGGCCTTGACGACGTCGGGCACGGCGTGGCCGAGCACCAGGCTCGTGTAGTTGCCGTTGAAGTCCACGCGCTCGACGCCGTCGGCGTCCCAGATGCGAGCGCCCTGCCCGCGCTGGAAGTAGAACGGATAGGGATCGAAGAACGTCGTGGTGCGGCTGTTGCCGCCCGGCATGACCGCCACCGCTTCCTCGTGCAGGGCCCGCGAGCGGCCGGTCTTCGAGGCATACTCCGCGACTTCCCTGTCAAGGCTCATCACGCGTCCCCCTTGCTGTCGTCATGCGGCCGGGGCGGCGGCGACCGCGCCGCCCGCCACCGCCGCGAGCTGTGCCTCCCAAGCGCCCCGCAGGCGATGCGCCTCGGGAACGTCCACCGCGCGGAAGCGCACGCGCTGACCGGGTTTGACCTGGCCGATGCGCGCGATGTCGAACGAGCCGACGGTGGCGATCTTGGTGTAGCCCCCCGTCGACTGGCGGTCGACCAGCAGCACGATCGGCTGGCCGTCCCCGGGCACCTGGATGGAGCCGAGCGCGATCCCGTCGGAGATGATGTCGTGGCCGCGGGCGTGCGCGATGCGCGCGCCCGTCAGGCGGGCGCCCATGCGGTCCGACTGCGGCAACATCTCGTACGGTCCCCCGAGCAGCGTGGCGATGCCGGCGTCGGTGAAGCGCTCCCGCTCGGGCCCCAGGACGACGCGGATCTCCGGCTCGGAGTCGATCGGCGGAATCTCGCTCGCCGACAGCGCCCGCGCGCGTGGGAGCGGCGCCTGGAACAGGCGCAGCACGTCGTCGCGCTTGAGGCTGCGCCCCGCGTGACCGCCCAGGCGACCGCGCAGGTACGTCGCGCGCGAGCCGAGCACCACCGGGACGTCGAGGCCGCCGGAGAACGCCACGTACAGCCGCAGGCCAGCCCGGGCGGCGCCGACGCGCACGCGGTCGCCGGGCGACAGGATGAGCGTCGCCCACGAGGCCGCCGCCGCGTCGTTGACCGTGACCGGGGCGTCGGCGCCGGTCACCGCGATGGCGCAGGCGGCCTCGACGGTGAAGCGCGGGCCCAGCAGCGTGCATTCCAGCGCGGCGGCCCCGTCGGGGTTGCCGACCAGGCGGTTGGCGATCACGAACGCCCGCACGTCAATCGGCCCCGAGGGCGGGATGCCGTAGCGGAGGTGGCCGAAGCGGCCGAGGTCCTGGACGGTCGTCTGCGGGCCGGGATCGACGATGCGGATCATGTGATGCTCGGCCGCCAGGCCCGGGCGGCGACGCGCGCGGCGATGGCGTCGTACTCCGCGCGGTCGATGGGGCGCATCCGGACGCGATCGCCCGGACGCAGCAGCGTCGGCTCCTCGGCCTGAGGATCGTACAGGGGCGCGGGCGTGCGCCCGAGCAGCCAGTACCCTCCGGGGCTCTCGACCGAGTAGATGCAGAACTGGGTGCCGCCGAGACCGACGCTGCCGGCCGGCACCTTGACCCGCGGCGTCTCCAGGCGCGGCAGCCGGATGCGCTCGGGCACGCCGGCCATGTACGGCAACCCTGGCGTGAACCCCACGAAGTACACGAGGTACTCGGCGGCGGCGTGGGCGCGCACGAGCTCGTCGGTAGTCATGCCCAGACGGTCGGCCGCCGCCCGCAGATCGAGACCGAACTCCGGGTCGTAGCAGCAGGGCAGCTCGACCTGGCGCGCCGGCGGCAGCACGGCCGAGCTGGCCTGCTCGGCCAGCGTGGCGAGCGTGACGCACAGCCCGTCGAAGTCGGTCTGGCGCGGATCGTAGTACACGAGCAGCGAGCGGAAGCTCGGCACGGTCTCGACGACACCGGCCACGCCCTTGGCCTGGACGAGGAACTCCAGGGCGCGCACGCGGGTGTTGACCTGCGGGCTGATCTCGTCGCCGAGCTCGACCGACAGCGCGACGTCACCGGCAGCAAGAAACCGCAGACGCGACCCTCAGAGCGCCGCCAGCGCGGCGTTGGGCAGGTCGGTGATGAACATGTGGCCCGGGCTGTGCGTCAGCATGAACGACGGCTTGCTGGCCAGCGCGACCGCCTGTGGCGTGACGCCGCACGCCCAGAAGACCGGCACATCCCCCGGCTCGAAGTGCTGGGGATCGCCCCAGTCCGGCTTGCCGATGTCCTTGATGCCGAGGGCGGCGGGGTCGCCGACGTGGATCGGCGCGCCGTGCGCGTTGGGGAAGCGCGCGCTCGCCGTCACCGCCTTCGCGAGCTGCCCCGACGGGATCGGCCGCATCGACACCACCATCGGGCCGTGGAAGGCGCCGGCCGGACGGCATGCGATCGAGGTGCGCCACATCGCCACGTTGCGCCCCTGCTCGACGTGCCAGAGCCGGATCCCCGCCTCCAGCAGCGCCCACTCGAACGTGAACGAGCAGCCGAGCAGGAATGCCACCAGATCGTCCCGCCAGTACGGCGTGGCGTCGGTCACCTCGTCGGCGAGCGCGCCGTCCTTGTAGATCCGGTAGCGCGGGATGTCGGTCCGGAGGTCGGCCCCCGGGGCCACGCCAACCGGCTCCGGCGAGCCGACGTCCGTGACCTCGATCAGCGGGCACGGTCTCGGGTTGCGCTGGCAGAACAGCAGGAAGTCGTAGGCCGCGTCACGCGGCAGCACGGCCAGGTTGGCCTGCACGTAGCCCTGGCCGAGCCCGGCGGTGACGCCCGCGAGCTTGCCGCGTCGGATGTCGGCCCTGATCTCGCGGGGATGCCGCGTGTCGATGGCCATGGACGGAGTTTACCTGAGTCCGAGGCGCGGACCCACTTCCGGGTTGACGAGCACGTCCGGCATCTCGCCGCGCAGCACCCGGAGCATCTCGCCCGTCACCTGCACCGACGCCCGCGCGGTCGCCTCACGGGTCACGCCGGCCATGTGCGTGGACAGCACGACGTTGTCGAGGTTGAGCAGCGGGTTGTCGACCGGGCACGGCTCCTCCTCGAAGACGTCGAGGCCGGCGGCGGCGAGCTGGCCGCGCGTGAGCGCCTCGAACAGCGCGGGCTCCTCCTGCACGCCGCCGCGCGAGGTGTTGACGTAGATGGCGCCGCGCTTCATGAGCGCCAGCGTCTTGTGGTTGATCATGTGCTTCGTCTCGGGCGTCAGCGGCGTGTGGCAGGTCAGCACGTCCACCTGGGGCAGCAGCGCCTCCAGGCTCTCGACCGGCTCGGCGCCGCGCCGGCGCACCTCGTCGGCGGGGACGTACTTGTCGTAGCCGAGCACCCGCATGCCGATGGCACCCGCGAACTTCGCCACCCGCCGTCCGATGTTGCCGACGCCGACGATGCCGAGCGTCTTGCCGGCCAGCTCGACGTGGGCGGTGCCGGCCGAGGTGCGCTTGGCGCTCCAGTCGCCCGAGCGCGTGAGCCGGTCCTGGTAGAGCGTCTTCTTCACGCACACCAGCATCAGCATCAGCGCGTGTTCGGCGACGGCCTGCGAGTTCGAGCCCGGGGCGTGGACCACGGCGACGCCCAGCCGGGTGGCGGCCGGAATGTCCACGGTGTCGAGGCCGACGCCGTGGCGGCCGACCACCTTGAGGTGCGGACAGGCGGCCATCAGACTCTCGGTGCAGCGCGGCTTGGCCCGGAACAGGATGCCCTGGGCCTGGGCCGCGACCTTCACCAGTCCGGCCTCGGTCTCGTCGTCGCACACGACGACGCGGGCTCCGGTCTCGAGGTTGGCGTGGCCGTCGGCGTGGATGGCGCCGGCGAGGACGACGAGGGGGCGGTCAGCGGTCATCGGATCGTTCTCCTTTCGAGACGGGCCGGGCGAGCGGATTATAGATGACCGGGAGGGAGCGCGGCGTCGGCTCCGTGATATCGTCTGCGCCGATGACCACGCTGGTGACCGGCGCGTTCGGCTGCATCGGCTCCTGGGTCGTGCGCGCGCTGCTGGCCGACGGCGAGCGGCCGGTGGCGTTCGACCTCGGAGAGGATCCCTGGCGCCTGCGGATGATCGCCGGGGACGACGTGATCGAGCGCGTGACGCTGGCGCGGGGCGACATCGCCGACCGCGAGACCGTGCTCCGCGTGGTGCGCGAGCACGACGTGCGGCGCATCATCCACCTGGCGGCCTGGCAGGTGCCGCTCTGCCGTCAGGATCCGTCGCGCGGCGCGCTGGTCAACGTGGTCGGCACCACCAACGTCTTCGAGGCCGCCCGGGTGGCCGGCGGACGCGTCGAGCGCGTCGTCTACGCCTCCTCGGCGGCGGTGTTCGGCGCCCCGAGCCTCTACCCGCCGGGTCCCCTGCGCGACGACGCGCCCCACCATCCCACCACGCACTACGGCGTGTACAAGGTCGCCAACGAGGCGACCGCGCGCGTGTACTGGGAGGAGCACCGTATCCGCTCCTCGGGCTTCCGGCCGCTGGCCGTGTACGGCCCGGGCCGTGACGTCGGCGTCACCGCCACGCCCACGCTGGCCATGAAGGCGGCGGTGCTCGGCCGCGCGTTCGCGCTGCGCTGGGGCGGGAGCACCGACCTGATTTACGTCGAGGACGTCGCCCGCGCGCTGCTCCGGGCGTCGCGGGCGTCGCTCGATCGCGCGCGGGTCTACAACCTGCACGGCTCCACGGTCCCGCTCGCCGACGTGGTGCGGGTGATCGAGACCGCCTCTCCGGGGGCGGCGGGCCTGATCACGCACATCGACGAGCCGATGCCGTTCGCCACCGCCCTCGACGACGCGCGCTACCAGCGGGATCTCGGTCCCGCCCAGCCCACCGCGCTCGTGGACGGCGTCCGGCGCACCCTCGACGAGTTCACCCGGCTACACAAGGACGGCCGGCTGGACGCGCGCGAGCTCGGCTGAGCGGCGATGGGGAACTACCGTGTTCGGCCCGCGACCGAAGCGGATACCGACGCCATCTGCCGCATCTACAACCAGGGCATCGAGGACCGCCTCGCCACCCTCGAGACCGAGCTGCGGACCCCCGAGGAGCGCCGCCAGTGGCTGGCCTCGAGGAGTCCGCGCCACCCGGTGATCGTCGCGGAGCCGACGGAGCCGGTCACCTCCTCGAACAGGCCACCCACGTCCGGAACCGGCCTCGCGGCACCCGCTCCAATAGGCTGGGGGAGCCTCAACGTCTTCAACGCGCGCGAGGCCTATCGCTTCGTCGCCGACATCTCCGTGTACGTCGAGCGCCAGTGGCGAGGCAAGGGCGCCGGCCGGGCGCTGCTGGCCCGACTGATCGAGCTCGGGCGCGCGCATGGCTTCCACAAGCTCGTCCTGTCGGCGTTTCCGTTCAATCCGGGCGGCATGGCGCTCTACGAAGCGATGGGCTTTCGCACCGTCGGGATCTACAAGGAGCAGGGTCAGCTCGACGGCCACTGGGTCGACACGATCATCATGGAGAGACTCCTGTGAAGATCCTCTACACGCCCAACATGATCTGCCCCGCCATCCCCGCCGCCGACCGCGCCCGCATCCTCGAGCTGGCCGGGCCGGGCTCCACGCTCGTCGAGACGCGCGACGTCGCGACGCAGCGCAAGGAGATCGCCGACACCGACGTCGTGTTCGGCCGCGTCCCCAACGACGTGTTCCTGGGCGCTCGGCGGCTTCGCTACTACCACTCCATCGGCGCCGGCGTCGACGCCATCCTCACGCCCGAGCTGGTCGCCAGCGAGGTGATCCTGGCCAGCGAGAAGGGCGAGGTCGGCATCCACCTGGCCGAGCACGCCTTCGCGCTGCTGCTGGCCCTCACGCGCGGCCTGCACACCGCGCTGCGCCGGCCGGACTACGACCTGCGCGAGCCGATCCGCAAGGAGCAGTGGGAGCTGCACGGCCAGGCGCTCGGCATCGTCGGCTTCGGCGGTACCGGCCGCGCCGTCGCCGAGCGCGCGCTCGGCTTCGGCATGCGCGTGCTGGCGGTGGACGTCGAGGAGGTGCCGGGCATGCCCGGCGTGAGCCTGTGGAAGGCGGACCGGCTCCACGACCTGCTCGGCGAGTCCGACGTGGTGGTGATCTGCCTGCCGCTGACGAAGGCCACCCGTCACCTGTTCTCGCGCGACCTGTTCCGCCGCATGCGCCGCCACGCGATCCTGGTCAACGTC
>JBKOZA010000189.1:0-5668 GCA_046725675.1 Candidatus Methylomirabilota bacterium | reverse complement strand
CAGCGTCACATCCTCGACAGTTTCTCCTGGACGAGGCGGTCGACCAGACCGGGGTTTGCCCGCCCGCCGCTGGCCTTCATGACCTGGCCCACCAGGGCCCTGGAAGCGGCCGTCTTTCCGGCCTTGAAGTCCGCGACCACCTTGGGGTTCGCCGCGATCGCATGGTCCACCAAAGCTTCGAGGGCACCGGCGTCGGCCACCTGCGTCAAGCCCTCCCGGCGTACGATCGTGGCCGGATCCTCTCCGGAAGCCAGCATCCGGGCAAAGACGTCCTTGCCAATCTTGCCGCTGATGGTCCCCTCGTCGATCAGGCGAACCAGCCCGGCCAGGTGGCCGGGCGGGATCGGCGCGCGGCCGATCGCAGCCTCGTCGTCGCCACCCAGCTCGCGCAGCAGCTCGGACATGATCCAGTTCGAGATGGCCTTCGGGTTGTCGTGGGCGCGCACCGCCGCCTCGTAGTACTCCGCCAGCGCGCGCGACTGGGTCAGGATCTCGGCGTCGTAGGGCGGTAGTCCGTACTGGCTCACGAAGCGCTGACGTCGCGCCCGCGGCAACTCCGGCAGGGCGCTGCGGATGGACTCGACCCAGGCCGGGTCGAGCTCGAGCGGCACCAGGTCCGGCTCGGGAAAGTAGCGATAGTCGTGCGCATACTCCTTGGACCGCGTCGAGTGCGTGACCCCACGGTCGGCGTCGAACAGCCGCGTCTCCTGAGCAATTCGCCGACCCGCCCCCAGCTCCTCCGACTGGCGGCGCACCTCGTACTCGAGTGCGCGCTGGACGTTGCGGAACGAGTTGAGGTTCTTGATCTCGACCTTGGTGCCGAGCTCGCTGCCGCCGCGGGGGCGGAGCGAGACGTTGGCGTCGCAGCGGAGCGAGCCTTCCTCCATGTTGCCGTCGCACACTCCCAGATACACGAGCACGGCCCGGAACGTCCGGAGGTAGGCGGCCGCCTCCTCGGGCGAGCGCAGCTCGGGCCGACTGACGGTCTCCATCAGGGGCACGCCCGAGCGGTTGTAGTCGACGAGGCTGGCCTGGGCGGCGGCGAAGGCGCCCTCGTGCACGAGCTTACCGACGTCCTCCTCGAGGTGAAGCCGCTGGATGCCGACGCGCCGCGAGGTGCCGGACACCTCGATCTCCAGGGCGCCGTCCTCGGCGAGCGGCTCCTCGTACTGGCTGATCTGGAAGTTCTTCGGCATGTCCGGGTAGTAGTAATGCTTGCGCGCGAAGCGACAGGCCGGATTCACGCGGAGACCCAGCGCCAACGCGCTCCGCACCGCGAACTCCACGGCGCGCCGGTTGATCACCGGGAGCACGCCTGGCATGCCCAGACAGATGGGGCAGGTCTGGCTGTTGGGCGGAGCGCCGAACACCGTCGGACAGCCGCAGAACATCTTCCCGCGGGTGGCGAGCTGCGCGTGCACCTCGAGGCCGATGACCGTCTCGTGTTCGCTCACGTCAGCTCCGGTCGGCGCTCGCGCCAAGGGGTGGCCTGCTCGTAGGCGTGGGCGGCGCGCAACAGCGTCGGCTCGTCGAGCGCGCGCCCGATGAGCTGCAGTCCGATCGGCAACCCGGACGCATTGAATCCGCACGGGATCGAGATGGCCGGCAACCCGGTCATGCTGGCCGGAATCGTGTACACGTCGTTCATGTACATGGCCAGCGGATCGGCCTTCTCCCCGTGCCTGAACGCCACACCGGGCGTGGTCGGCGCCGCCAGCAGGTCGACCCGCGCGAAGGCGGCCTCGAATTCGCGACGGACCAACGTCCGGACCTTCTGGGCCTGGCCGTAGTACGCGTCGTAGTAACCGGTGGACAGCGCGTAGGTCCCGAGCATGATGCGGCGCTTGACCTCGGCTCCGAAGCCAGCCGCCCGCGTCCGGCTGACCATGTCGACGAGATCCTTGCCGCCCGCCACGCGCAAACCGTACTTCACGCCGTCGTAGCGGGCCAGATTCGAGGATGCCTCCGCCGGCGCGACGATGTAGTACGTCGCCACGCCGTACTCCGTGGTCGGCAACGACACCCGCTCGATCGCAGCGCCCAGATCGCGGAGGACGTCGATCGCCGCCCGCACCGCCCGCTCGATCTCCGGGTCCAGACCGGCCCCGAAGTACTCGTCGGGGACGCCGACCTTCAGGCCCTTGACGTCACCGGCAAGCCCGGCGACGTAGTCGGGCACGGGAGCTGGCACCGAGGTTGCGTCGAGCGGGTCGTGGCCGGCGGTGGCGGCCAGCAGCAAGGCGGAGTCGACGACGTCCAGCGCGAGGGGCGCCACGTGATCCAGCGAGGAGGCGAAGGCGATCAGCCCGTAGCGGGACACGCGCCCGTAGGTCGGCTTGAGCCCGACGACGCCGCAGAACGCCGCCGGCTGGCGCACGGAGCCGCCGGTGTCGGTGCCGAAGGCGCCAGCCGCGAGGCCACCGGCCACCGCGGCTGCCGAGCCTCCTGACGAACCACCCGGCACGCGGGTCAGATCCCACGGGTTTCGGGTGAGCTGGAACGCCGAGTGCTCAGTGGACGAGCCCATCGCGAACTCGTCCATGTTCGTCTTGCCCAGGATGATCGCCCCTGCCGCCCGCAGGCGCTCGACGATCGTCGCGTCGTAGGGGGGAACGAACGTCTCGAGGATCTTCGACCCGCACGTCGTCCGGACGCCGCGCGTGCAGAAAACGTCCTTGATCGCCAGCGGGGCCCCATCCACCTGTGACAGGGGCGTACCCGCGCGGTAACGAGCCTCGGCGGCCTTGGCGGCGGCCAGCGCCTCGTCGCGCATGACGGTCAGATACGCGCCGACCTTCGAGTCCAGAGCGCCGATCCGCGCCAGATAGTCCTCCGTCACGGCGACGGGTGAGGCGGCGCCACGGGTGAACGCCGCGCTCAGCTGGCGGATGGTCAGGATCGGCTCGCTCACCAGTCAGCCCCACGCTCGGGGTCCGCGCGCCTCGCCATCAGTCCTCGATGATGCGAGGGACACGGAAGTACGCGTCGCGGCGGTCGGGCGCGCTGGCGAGCGCCTCGTCCTGGCCGAGACACGGCCACGGCTCGTCCTCCCTCATCACGTTGACGAGCGGCACCGCGTGCGAGGTCGGCTCGACGCCCGCGGTGTCGAGCGCCCGCAATTTGTCGATGTAGGCCAGGATCCCGCTGAGCTGTTCGCGCATGCGCTCGGCCTCGGCCTCGCTCAGCGCCAGGCGCGACAGCCGCGCGACGTGCTCGACGTCCTGCCGTGAGATCATCGCCCCCTCCCGGGTTCGCGCGCGTCAGAGCTCCTCGAGCTGCGCGTACTGAAGCGACAGGCGCTTGCGGCCGACACTGGCGAATCCCACCGTCACCACCGTGTCGGCGCCGTCGCGCTCCACGCCGACCACCAGACCCTCGCCGAAGCGGGCGTGCCGTACCCGGGCGCCGACCTTGATCGGCCACGACTCCTCCGCGGGCTCGTAGCGGGGCACCGCCTGGGCCGGCTCGCCGCGCTCCTGCACGCGGCCGGCGTTGAGGGGGAGCAGCTGATCCTCCGGCATCTCGCGCAGGAAGCGGGACGGCTCCCCCACCCCGTAGCCGTGGATCCGCCGATGCAGTGCCCACGAGAGCGTCAGCCGTTCCTTGGCCCGGGTGACGCCAACATAGCAGAGACGGCGCTCCTCCTCGATCTCGTCGGGATCGCCCATCGACCGCGCGTGCGGAAAGACTCCCTCCTCGAGACCGGTCATGAACACGGCGGGAAACTCCAGACCTTTGGCCGAGTGCAGGGTCATGAGCGTCACCCGGCCCTCGGCGTCCTTCAGCTCGTCCACGTCGCTCACCAGCGCGACGCCGTCGAGAAAGCCCTCCAGGGTCGGCTCGGCGTCCGTGCGGGTGAACTCCTCGGCGGCGGCGACGAGCTCCTCGAGGTTCTCGAGCCGGGCTTCGGCCTCCGGCGCGCGCTCCCGACGCAACGCCTCACGATATCCGCTCTGCTCGAGCGCGAGGTCGATGAACGCCGGCGGCGCCAGGTCACGGCGCTGCCCGGCCAGGCGGGCGACCAGCGCCGCGAAGTCCTGCAGCGCGCGGCCCGCCTTGCCGCGTACGTCGGCCGGTGGATCGGCGGCCACCGCGAGCAGCGGGCGCCCCCGGCGCGCCGCCTCGTCGTCCAGCCGCGCCAGGGTCCCCGGACCGATACCCCGGCTCGGGGCCGCGATGGCCCGGCGGAAGGCCACGTCGTCGGCCGCGTTCACCACCAGCCGGAGGTAGGCCAGCGTATCCTTGATCTCCCTCCGCTCGTAGAATCTCACGCCGCCGACGATCACATAGGGGATGCGGGCGCGGCGCAAAGCCTCCTCCAGGACGCGCGACTGGGCGTTGGTCCGATAGAAGACCGCGATCCGGTCCCACGTCAGGCCGTCGCCACGCTGGCCTAGGATGGATTGCGCGACGAACGAGGCCTCGTCGTGCTCGTCCCACGCGCGATACACGCGCGGCGGCTCGCCGGCCGGATTCTCCGTCCACAGTGTCTTGTCCTTGCGCTGGACGTTGTGGGCGATGACGCCGGCCGCCACCGCCAGGATGCTGCGGGTCGAGCGATAGTTCTGCTCGAGTCGGACGACCTTGGTGCCTGGAAAATCGTCCTCGAAGTCGAGAATGTTGCGGATGTCGGCGCCCCGCCATTTGTAGATCGACTGATCAGAGTCGCCGACCACGCAGACGTTCCGGTGTTCCTGGGTGAGGAGCCGGATGATGCGGTACTGGGCCCGGTTGGTATCCTGGTACTCGTCGACGAGCACCGAGCCCCACAGTGAGCGGTAGTAGGCGAGCACGTCCGGGATCTCGCTGAAGAGCCGCACGACCATGATGAGCAGGTCGTCGAAGTCGACGGCGCCGGTCTCGCGCAGGCGTTTCTCGTAGCGCGAGTACACGAGGGCGGCCTTCTTCTCCCAGGGGCCCCGGGCGTCCCGGAGCGCCTCGCTCACCGCGATCATCTGGTTCTTGAGGTACGAGATGCGGTGGACGGCCGCGCTCGGCGTGAACGCACGGTCGGCCAGCTCCCCTTCCTTCATGCACTCCTTGACGAGCGCCAGGCGATCGTCCTCGTCGTATATCGTGAAGTGGCCGGGCAGGCCCACGTGGCTACCGTGCTGCCGCAAGATGCGCACGCACACCGCGTGAAAGGTCGCGATCAGCGGTGGTGCGATCCCGGCCGGGGCCAGCAAGGACTCCACCCGCCGCGCCATTTCTCCGGCCGCCTTGTTGGTGAAGGTGACGGCTAACAGGTTTCGCGGCGACAGCCGACGGTGGGCCAGCAGCCAGGCGATGCGATAGGCGATGACGCGGGTCTTGCCGCTGCCGGCGCCGGCGAGCACGAGCAGCGGTCCGTCGGCGGCGACGACGGCCTCGCGCTGCGCGGGGTTCAGGTCGTCGAGCAGGCGGTCCAGCGGCGACGACATCTCGCGATTGTACCCGACGGGGACAGAATGCGCGCGACAGGCCAGATCGTCACGGCCACGCGGGCGTGTCAGCCTGCTGAAGTCGCTGCGCGAGATGGGGGTCACCGTGCCGATCTTCATCATGACCGGGTACGACTCGCTGGACGTCGCCCAGGAGGCGCTGAGCGCCGGCGCCAACGGGTATCTGCCGAAGCCGTTCGACCTGCTGCACCTCGACCGCCTGGTCGCCGACGCCTGCGGCGTGCCGG
>JBKOZA010000188.1:0-1419 GCA_046725675.1 Candidatus Methylomirabilota bacterium | reverse complement strand
GACGTTGGTCTTCTGCACCAGAAAGCCGTGCACGACATCCGCGCTCGCCAGGCGGATCGTGACCTGTCCCGGTCACAAACCCCATCCGCGCACCCGAGATGGCGCTGAGAACAGCCTGGTATCAACGGGTGAAGCAGTCGGTGAGCCGGAGAGCCGTGGGACAACGTTAGCGTCAAGAAGACCGTTGGGCGTCGAAGGGAAACCAGGACCAGCCTTCGGCCTTCAATGAGCCACTGGTGAATCTCGCGGCCCTCAGGCGGCGCGCTGATAACGGTGATGAAGGCCACCGACCTTCGGGATCGCGACGATGCGCCCGCCAGCTGGAGTTTGCACCTCGCGTCGATGGGGGCTGTCATTGTGGAGGGACTGATGCGGGCGGGTGGCGTTGTAGTACGCGAAATATGTACGCAGCAGACGTCGGAGGTGCCGTTCGTTGAGCACGATGACGTGATCGAGGCATTCCCGTCGAATCGACCCGATGACGCGCTCGGCGAAGGGATTCTGCCAAGGGGCGCGAGGGGGGATGAGGATCTCGCGCATCCCCAGGCCTTTCACGCGCCGTGCGAACACGTCGCCGTAGATGGCATCCCGATCGCGGAGCAGATACGTGGGCGCAGTCTCTTCCGGGAAGCTCTCGACCAGTTGGTGGGCGGCCCAGGCGGCGGTGGGGTGGTCGGTGACGTTGACATGGACGAGTTCTCGACGGTGGTGTCGAAGGATCAAGAACCCGAAGAGCAAGCGGAAGGTGAGCGTGGGGACAACGAAGAAGTCGACGGCGACAATGTCGCGAGTATGCGCCTCGAGGAAGGCACGCCACGTCGCGGATGGCCGGGGCGAGAGGCGCCGCATGTACTTGGCAACGGTGAGCTCGGCGATCTCATAGCCGAGGAAGCGGAGTTCGGCTTGGATCCGGCGCCGGCCCCAGGTCGGGTTGTCTCGGGCCATGCGGCGGATGAGCGTGCGGAGCTCAGGATCGAGCGGAGGGCGACCCGCTGAGCGGTGACGGGACTTCCAGCGCCAGTAGAGCTGGAAGCCTTGGCGGTGCCAAGCAAGGACGGTCGCGGGCTGAACAATGAGGAGGCTGGCCCGCCAGTTCGCCCAGAGGCGTGAAAGGCAGACCCAGAAGATGCGGTCCCGCCGGCGGAGTCGAGGGCGAGGGGCTGTCCGCTGCAGGATCGCCAGTTGATGGCGCAGAGCGACGTTCTCGAGCGTCACGGCTGTGGCGCGGCCGAGAAGGGCGCGGATGAAGGCCCAGACGCCGAGGACGAGGATCATCACGGCTCCCGATCGTGAGGGATGAGGGCTGGACCCCAACTTTACCCGCGAGCGTGTGGCCGCGCCATCCAAACTCAGTCACGGGAGGCCGAATGGAGTTATTGACCGGGACAACTATCCGCTCACGGGGTCTCCGACTACGGT
>JBKOZA010000187.1:0-4123 GCA_046725675.1 Candidatus Methylomirabilota bacterium | reverse complement strand
CGGCGGAGTCGCCGCGCGCACGGGGGCCGGCGAGCGCGCCACCGGCGCGGCGGCCGGGGGTGCCGACGGCACCACTCACATCGCGGCCATCGACCGCGACGGCAACATGGTCTGCCTGACCCCGAGCGGAGGCGTGTTCCGCAAGTCGGCCTTCGTACCCGAGCTGGGCTGCACGCTCAGCACGCGGAGCGAGATGTTCGTCCTCGAGGACGGCCACCCCAACGCGCCGGCCGCCGGCAAGCGGCCGCGCACGACGCTGGTGAGCTATCTCGTCTCCGAGAACGGCGTGCCGACGACGACCGTGGGCTGTCCCGGGGGGGACGACCAGGCGCAGGCCGACCTGCAGCTCGTCCTCAACCTGCTCGTGTTCGGCATGAACCCGCAGCAGGCGGTCGAGGCGCCACGCTTCTCGACCCAGACGCTGGTGAACTCGTTCTATCCGCGCGTCTACCGGCCCGGCCAGCTCAACCTCGAGCCCGGCATCCCCGAGCACACGCGGGCCGAGCTGCGCGCGCTCGGCCACACCGTTGCCGAGATCGGCGCTTGCGGCATTGGCGCCGTCGTCACCCGCCGCGACCCGACCACGGGCGTGATCTCGGCCGGCGCCGACCCGCGTCGGCCGACCTACGCGCTGGCCTGCTAGGCTCGCGCAGGAGGACATCGCATGGCTGCTTCCCAGAACGACAAGGCCGTCCGCTTCCGCGCACTGCACGAGGGACCGGGCGCGTTCGTGATTCCCAACCCGTGGGACGCCGGCTCGGCGCGCATCCTCGCCGGCCTCGGCTTCCAGGCGCTGGCGACGTCCAGCGGCGCCTCGGCCGGGACGCTCGGCCGACGCGACGGCAAGGTGACGCGCGAGGAGGCGCTTGCCCACTGCCGCGCGATCGTCGAGGCCACTGACCTTCCGGTGTCAGCCGACCTCGAGAAGGGGTTTGGCGACGCGCCGGAAGCGGCCGCGGAGACCATCCGCCTCGCCGCCGGCATCGGATTGGTCGGGGGCTCGATCGAGGATGCCTCCGGTGACAAGGACCGACCGCTCTACGATCTGGCCCACGCGACCGAGCGCGTCGCCGCCGCCGTGCGGGCGGCGCGAGCGCTCCCGTTTCCCTTCACGCTGACGGCGCGGACCGAGAACTTCCTGCGCGGCAATCCGAGCCTCGACGACACGATCGCGCGCCTGCGGGCCTTCGAGAAGGCCGGCGCCGACGTCCTCATGGCCCCCGGGCTGCCGGACCTGGCGGCGGTGCGCGCGGTGTGCGCGGCGGTCTCCCGGCCGGTCAACTTCATGGCCGGCATCAAGGGCAAGTCGTTCACGGTGGCCGAGCTGCAGGCCGCCGGGGTGCGGCGGATCAGCCTGGCGACGTCGCTCTATCGGCTGGCGATGACCGCCGTGGTCGAGGCGGGCCGCGAGGTGAAAGACAAGGGCACGTTCGGTTACCTGGACCGCTCGCTCGGCACGCCGGACGTCAACGTGTTCATGCAGCCCTGACCTTCAGCCGCGGCGCCACGTCACGCGCGAAGCGCTCGAGGCTCGCGCTCATCCGCTCGGGGCTCAGGCCGGGCGGCACCGCCCAGCTGACGAGGTCGGTGATCCCGTGCTCGGCGATGAAGGCCGATAGCTCGGCCACGCAGTGCTCGACGTCCCCCACCACCCACGTCTGGGGGATCCGCGGCCCCTCGCGCTCGACCGGCTGGAAGCGGCCGGCCTCGGCGAAGAACCGTGCGTAGAGCTGGCCGCGGTAGCGCTCGGCCGCCCGGACGGCCGGCCAGTCACGCTCGCGGTCGTCGGTGACGAGGCAGCCACGGATGATGCCGACACGGTAGCCGGCGGGGTCGCGGCCCGCGGCCGTCAGCGCCGCCCGCCATGGCTCCAGCGTCTGGGCGCGCGGCCCCTGCGGCAGCAGGTGGCAGTCGAACCTCGCGGCCCGGCGGGCGCCCCCGGCCGACATGGCGGCCAGCCACAGCGGCGGCCCGCCGGCCTGCACGTAGCCGGGACGGATGACGACGTCGTCGAAGTGATAGCGGCGGCCGTGGAAGCTGAAACGCTCGCCGGCGAAGCAGCGCCGCAGCACCTCCAGGCCTTCCTCCGTGCGAGACACCCGCTCGGGCAGCGGCAGGCCGAAGCCGCGGAACTCGTGGGGCGCGTAGCCCATGCCGACGCCCAGCTCGACGCGGCCGCCGCTGAGGTTGTCCAGCACGGCCAGGTCCTCGGCGAGCCGCAGCGGGTGGTTGAACGGCAGCAGGCAGATGTCCGAGGAGAACCGCACGCGCCGCGTCCGCGCCGCCATGGCGGCCGCCACCGGCGTCCACGACGGCAGGTAGCCGTCGTCCACGAAGTGGTGCTCGGTGAACCACACCAGGTCGAGGCCGAGGCCGTCGAGCCAGGCGACCTGCTCGAGGACCTCGGCGTAGAGCCGCGGCGTGTCGAGGTCGGAACCGGGCGGGTTGCGGAAGTCATAGACGACCCCGATACGAAGCGCAGGTCGCGCCACCGGTCCAGTATAATCGGCCCGGAGCTCGACGTTCCGACGATGCGACTGCGCAGTCATTTGATCGCGCTCGTGCTCGCCGCGCTCGTGCCGGTGCTCGGCTTCGCCACGCTCGTCATCTGGGACAACGCCCGCCTGCAGCTCGCCACCACCGAGCGTGGGATGCGCGAGACCGCCCACGCCGTGGCCGGGACGGTCGACAAGGAGCTGGAGACCGCCATCACCGCGCTGGCGGCGCTGGGCGAGTCCGAGCAGCTCGGCGATCTGCGGCGGTTCCACGCGCTGTGCCAGCGCGTGGTGCAGGCCCAGGGCTGGCGCAGCATCCTGCTCTTCGCGGCCGACGGCACCGGTCTCATGCACACCGGGGTGCCGCTCGGCTTGCCCATGGGCTCCACCGCCCGGACCGAGCTGCTCGCGCGCGCCCGCGACGAGCGCCGGCCGACCGTGTCCGGTCTGTTCGACGGCATCCGCCACCCGCGCATCGTGTCGGTGTACGTCCCCGTCGTGCGCGAGGACCGCGTTCGCTACGTGCTGGCGGCGGGGCTGCCGGCCGGCCGGTTCGGCGAGGTCCTGCGCGCGCAGCAGTTCGGTCACGGGACGGTGGCCGTGCTCCAGGATCGCGAGCACGTCATCGTGGCCGGCACCCAGAGCGCGGCCGAGCTGGTGGGCCTGCGTGTGCGCAACCCCGCTCCCGGCGCGGAGGGCTGGACGCGCGGCGCCAGCCGCGGCGGCGACGTCTACGTGGCCTACTCCACCGCGTCGCTCTCGGGATGGCGGGTCGTCCTCAGCGTGCCCGTCGCGCTCGTCGATGCGCACATCCATCGCGCGATCTGGCAGCTCCTCGGCGGTGCCGCGGTGGCCGCCGGGCTGGCCAGCGGCCTGGCTTTCGTGTTCGGCCGCCACATCGCCGCCTCGGTCGGCTCGCTCGTGCGCATCGCGCGGGCGGTGGAGGGCGGCAACCGGGCCGAGCCGCTCCGCACCGGCGTGACGGAGGTGAACGTCGTGGCCGAGCAGCTCCGCGCCGCCGCCAACCACGCGCGGGCGCGCGAGCGCGAGGCGGCCCTACGCGAGAGCCATGCCCGCGCCATGGCCGAGATCGCCCACGCCCTCAACGGCTCGCCCGACCTGGACGCCGTGCTGCGGACCGTGGTGACCGCGGTGCCGGGCCTGGCCCAGGCCGACAGCGCGCGCATCGCCCTCGTCGAGGACAGTGGACAGCGCATGGTCGTGAGCTATTCGACGCAGGCATCCACGGCGATGCCCGCGCACTTCGCCGTTCAGCGTGGCCACGGCATCGGCGGGCGGGCCTGGGCCAGTGGTCGTCCCATACGCAGCGATGACATCGCGAGCGACGCGCGCTTCGCCGACGACGACCACCTGCCCATCGCGCGCGCCGACGGGATCGTCGCCTGCATGGCGGTCCCGATCACGAGCGGGGACACCGTGGTCGGAGTGATCTACGCCAACAATTACTCGCGGCGGGCGTTCACGGCCGTCGACGAGGCGGTGCTGGTGACCCTGGCCGATCACGCGGCGGTGGCGGTGCAGAAGGCGCGCCTGCTCGCCGGCGAGCACGCCGCGCGCGCCGAGGCGGAGGCGGCCAGCCGCGGCAAGGACGAGCTGCTCGCGATGCT
>JBKOZA010000186.1:0-12532 GCA_046725675.1 Candidatus Methylomirabilota bacterium | reverse complement strand
CCCCGGGGCCACGAGCAGCCCCGGGACGCTCGGCCGGCCGCGGCAGCGGGGTGTCAGCCGCGGTAACGGTCGGGGAACTGCTTGACGATCGCCTCGGCCAGCGGGTCGGCGATCTGCCGCATGTGGCCGGCCGCGGCGCGCACGGCGACGTAGGCGCGGGCCGGGTCCTTGGCGGCCTGGGCGTCGATGACGTCCTTGAGCGTGACCACGTGGTGCTTGACGAGATCGGCCACGACCGACTTGGGCAGGTTGGGGTTGGCGGAGGCCAGGAACGCACCGAAGTCCTGCGTGTAGGCCACGAGGTCACTCACCGCCTTGTCCTGCCGGGCCCGGTCGGCGCTGGCGGTGCCGACCGTATAGTCCACCACAAAGCCGATGTGTCGCCGCCACAGGGGCAGGAACGCCGCCTCCGCGTCCTTGCCGTACACCGAGCCGAGCGCGCTCGCGATCGCCACCGAGTTGGCGTCCAGCGCGCTCGCCGCGGCCTTGAACTCCGCCTCCCGCCCGCCCAGCGCCGCCCCGGTCGCGGCCGCGGCGAGATAGACGTGCTCGGCGAACAGCGCGTTGAGCGCCGTCCGCAGCGACGCCGCCGGGGTCGCGGTGGTGGAGGTGGAGGGCGAGGCCATCGCGTGGCCCACCGGCATCGATTGCGCGCAGCCGCTCACCAGCAGTGCCGCCGTGGCCGCCGCGCCGAACGTCGTTCGCAGGCTCCTCTTCATCGTCGTCTCCTTTGCCTTCGCTCGAGTGTGTTCACCGCACGCGGATCTCGCCGCGCATCGCCTGGTGACGGCTGCAGAAGTACGGATACACGCCGGGCTCGGCGAATCGGATCGTCGCGGTGGCGGCCCGGCCGGCCAGCGCGGCGTCGAACGCGCCGCCCGGAGCCTCCGGCGTGCCGGAGGTCACGGTGTGCCTGATGTCGTCCTGATTGACCCAGGTCACCGCGCTGCCGGCGGTGACCTCGAGGGCCACCGGTCGGAACTGAAAGAGCATCACCTCGACGTCACTTGATCCGGCGACGACCGAGCTGGCCCACGTCAGCACCAGCAGCTGCGCGCCCACCACGCCGGCGACCGCCCATCTCCGCATCGCATCCCCCATTCACCCGGCCTTACGCGCGGCCACGGCGATCCGGATTCACCGGGGACGACGAAGGACCGGAACCGGAAGGGAGACGCGGGGGGCCGGGCAGCGGGTGTACGATCGGCGCGGAGGTCAGAGCGATGGACTTCGCTCCCGAGCACGACGTGCCGATCCCCTACCTGCAGCGCACGCGCGACTACTACCTCCGCCTCGGCTACGACAACCCGTACCAATGGGCGCACTTCGCCGAGGTACCGTTCGCGCCGCTGCGCGTTCCGCTGGCGCGCGCGCGCGTGGCCCTGATCAGCACCGCCGCCCCCTTCCAGCCCGGTGCCGGCGACCAGGGCCCCGGCGCACCTTACAACGCCGCCGCGAAGTTCTACCGGGTCTACTCGGAGTCGAGCGAGGGCACGCCCGACGTCCGGATCTCGCACGTCGGCTACGATCGCGTGCACACCGAGGCCAGGGACCCGCACAGCTGGTTCCCCCTGGCCCAGCTGCAGCGGGCCGTGAAGATGGGTCGGATCGGCGCCCTCACCCCGCGCTTCTACGGGGCGCCGACGAATCGCAGCCAGCGCGTGACGCTCCAGACCGACGCCCCCGAGCTGCTGCGCCGGTGCCGGGAGGACGGCGCCGACGTGGCGGTGCTCGTCCCCAGCTGACCCGTCTGTCACCAGACCGTGAGTCTGGTCGCGCGACACCTGGAGGCGGACGGGATCCCGACCGTCATCATGGGCTGCGCCAAGGACATCGTGGAGTACTGCGGCGTTCCCCGCTTCCTCTTCAGCGACTTCCCGCTCGGCAACTCGGCGGGCCGGCCGTTCGACGTCGAGTCGCAGGCGCTCACCCTGGAGCTGGCCCTGCGCGTGCTGGAGAGCGCGCCGGCCGCGCGCACGACGGTCCAGTCGCCGCTGCGCTGGAAGGACGACGCGTCGTGGAAGCTGGACTTCTCGAATCTCGATCGGATGACGCCCGAGCAGCTCGCCGAGCGGCGGCGGGAGTTCGACGAGATCAAGGCCGTCGCCCGGGGCAAGCGCGAGCAGTCATGAGCAAGCCCTTCGCCGGCATCCGCATCCTCGACTTCACCCGCTACCTGGCCGGTCCCTACGGCACCTACCAGCTCGCCCTGCTGGGCGCCGACGTCGTGAAGATCGAGTCGCACGAGGGCGACGAGACTCGTCACCTGCTCGTCAGCCGGGAGTGGGCGGAGCGCAAGATGGCGTCGTCGTTCCTGGCGGTGAACGCCAACAAGCGCAGCATCACCCTGGACCTGCGCAAGCCGGAGGCGGTCGAGGTGGTCAAGCGGCTGGTGGTCGGCGCCGACGTCGTGTGGGAGAACTTCCGGCCCGGCGTCATGGATCGGCTCGGGCTGGGCTACGAGACGCTGAGCGTCCTCAACCCGCGGCTCGTCTACTGCGCCGTCTCCGGCTTCGGCCACACCGGACCGGAGCGCACCACCGCCGCCTTCGACGGCAAGCTGCAGGCGATGTCCGGGATCATGTCGATCACGGGCGATCCGGCCGGCGGCCCCATGCGCGCGGGCTTCGCGATCTGCGACACCATCGGCGGCATGACGGCGGCGCTGGCCGTGTCGAGCGCGCTCTTCCAGCGCACCCACACCGGCCGCGGCCAGTTCGTGGACGTGGCGATGCTCGACGCCGCCCTGGCCTTCATCCCGGGGCCGGTCTGCGAGTACACCGTGGCCGGCATCGAGCAGAAGCAGATCGGCAACGGCTCGGTCAGTCGCAAGCCGACGGCCAGTCGCTTCCGGGCGGGCAGCGGCTACCTGGTGCTCGCCGTGCTGACCGACAAGCAGTTCGCGAGCCTGATGCGCACGATCGGCCGCGCCGACGCGCTGGAGGATTCCCGCTTCAAGGACTGGCGGGCCCGCACCGACAACGAGCCCGCCCTGCGCGAGATCATCGAGACGGCGCTGGCCGCCGACGAGCCGAAGTCCTGGGAGGCGCGGCTCACCGCGGCCGACGTCCCCTGCGCGACGGTGTGGAAGATCCACGAGATCGTGAAGCACCCGCAGCTCGAGTCGCGCGACGTCCTGCAGCGCGTGGACACTCGCTACGGTCCGATGCCGCTGGTGGGGGCGGGCTTCCGGCTCGCGCACGGCAGCCCCTCGATCGAGCGGCAGCCGCCGACCCTCGGCGAGCACACCGACGAGATCCTCGCCGAGGCCGGCTACGGCCCCGCGGAGATCGAGCGGCTCCGACGCGACGCGGTCGTCTGACCCGGTCGCGGCGCGTGTCGGCGGATGGGATCGACGCCGCCGGCGCGCCGGATCATCCGCCCGGGAACCAGAGATAGAGCATGCAGTAGACCACGACGCCGGTCACCGACACGTACAGCCATACCGGCAGGGTGAACCGTGCCAGACGGGCGTGGCGCGCGAAGTCGGCGCCGAGCGCGCGATATAGCGTGGTCAGCACGAACGGCACCATGGCGGCGGCCAGCACGACGTGAGTGCTGAGGATCGGGAAGTACACCCAGCGTGCCCAGCCCTGCCCCGCGAACGGACGTGAGCCGGCCAGCGCGTGGTACGTGACGTAGGAGAGCAGGAACAGGACCGACACGCAGAAGGCGCCCAGCATGCACGCCCGGTGGGCGGCGATGCGGCGGCGCCGCACGAAGGCCCAGCCCGCCGTCAGCAGGACCGCGCTGGCGCCGTTGAGCCACGCGTTCACCGCGGGCAGCGCCGAGACATCGGCGCGGCCCCCGCGGCCGGGCGAGTGCCCCAGCAGCAGCGCGGCGACGACAAGGACGACTGCGAGCGACAACACCCCGATGAGCGAGAGCGCAACCCGATCCGACATGGCGCGATTCAGGCATGCTACCCGAAGACGAGGGGGGCGAGCAGCGCGACCATGTTGGCGGAGAGGTGGGTGAGCGGAACGCCATCAGGATCCCCGGATCCGCCCCACCGTCCCACGGGCGTGTCACCTGCCCTGGCACGTGTGGCGTTTGTTTGACACGCCGTACTCCGAAAACCTAGAATCGGCGCGGCCCAGTCGGCCCCCGGATGGAAGCGAACGTCGACGAGATCGCGAGTGAGCTGGCCGCGCTGACCCAGCGTTTCGTGGACCTCGGTGCCAGCCTGGACGAGGCCGCCCGCGCGCTGGAAGACGCGGGAGCGCCGCCCCCCACCGGACTGCTCGAGGCCCTGGACGGCGCCCGCGGACAATTCGTCGCCCTCAGGGCGCAGGCCCTGACCGCGGCGGCTGCGGCCGGGGTCACGCCCGCCAGCGAACCCGAGAGCCTCCACGAGCTCGGGCCAGTGCTGGCGACGATCAGCGAGGCGCTGCAGGCGCGCGCGCGACGCCAGGCGCTCGAGCGCATTCAGCAGGCCGCGGTGACGACGCTCGATCGGGTGCTGGAGATCATCCACGGCGACGACCCGAAGTTCCCCGCGCTCGTCGCCTGCCACACGAGCGCCCGGCAGGTCCGCGCCGCCATTCTGGAGCTCACCGAGCTCGAATCGGACGCTGCGCGCCAGGTCGTCGCCGGCGTCCAGACGTTCGACGATCTGCTCGCGATGGTGGAAGATCGCGACGCGCTCGACGACGACCAGTACGCCCGGCTGGAGCAGAGCGTCTCGCACGGCTTTGGCCGTCCGCTGGCGGTCGCGGCAGGCCGAGGCCGCCTGGGCTTCGCGGGCGATTTCCCCGAACCGAGCGCACTCGAGCCGGCCCCGGTGGCGGCCGAGCCGGAGGTCACGTTGCCGCCCGCCGAGACGGGCTCGGCGGCGCCAGTCGCCTCGGCGCCGCCGGTGGCGGAGCCAGTCTCGCTCGACCCGATTCCGGAAGAACCCGCCGAGGAGGCGGAGCCGGCACGGGTCCCCGCGCTCGAGCCGCTCGCAGTGGCCGAGGCGCCGGCGGCGGTCGAGCCGGAGGGTGATACCTCGGGGCCCGACGAAACGGCCCAGTGGTGGCTGGCGGCGTGGGCCCGATGGTCCGGGTGGAAGTCCCGACAGGATTTTTCGACCGCGGTACGGGACGAGCTCGGCAAGTACCCGTACCTGCTCTCGGTGCCGATCCAGAAGAGCCCCGAGTACGAGGACGGATTGCTGGCCTACGGCTACTCGATCCTGATGGACCACGTCGAGAAACAGAATCCTGGCTGCGTGGGCAACGCGCTGAACAGTCTCAAGCCCGGACACGGTCGGCCCGTCGGCGAGCAGCTCTACGAGTATCTGATCGCCAAGGGGCGGCTGCGCGAGACCTACGCCGACTTCGTCAGGAACACGCTCGAGGCCGCCGTCCCCGAGCCGGGTGTCTGGTTCCAGTTTCGCATCCTCGAGTCGAAGGAGGACACCCGTATCCTGCAGCGCCCGACGGCGCGCATCGGCGACACCGAGCTGTCCGGCCAGCGTCTGGCCGGCGACGGCCAGCGCTACAACGAGCACAAGTTCAAGATGACGCTGAGCCCGCTCACGACGCGCTTCGTCCTGGTGTCGGCCGATGTCAAGGAGGCGCGGGGAGCCGGGTTCAAGATCGTCGCGGACGGCGCCCCCTGCGACAGCGGATGGGTCGTGAGCGTGCCGGCGGCGTCCCGGGGCAGCGCCAAGAGGGAGATCAAGAGGATCGGCGCGGACGGCCTGCACGTCCCCGCGCTCGGCAAGGACCACGCAGCCCTGTGGGTTGCCGTCTTCAATGCCGATCCGGCCGCGGACCGACGCTACGAGCTGAGCGTCTTCCTGCGCAAGGACACCAAGTCTCCCTTCCGGACGAAGGGCTAGACCCGGAAGGATCGCCGGTGCGGGCTATTCGTGGGGGGCGGGCTGAGGCGTGGTGGGCGCGTCGCGCCGGGCAAACGGGCTACGCGTCACCCCGAGCTTCTGGGCGATCTGGTTGGTGGCCTGGACCGTCTCCAGCACCTTGGCCAGCGCCTGACCGGCCTCGTCCTTCTCGCTGCGCAGCTGCTCGTTCTGCTTGCGCGCCTCTTCGAGCTCCTTCTGCAGCCCGTCGTGCTCGCGCCGGGCATCGATCGCCTGGGTCTTGGCCTCGGCCAACTCCTTGCGCAGCTCGCTCAGCTCGCGGCGCAGCATCTCGGTCTCTCGCTCGGCGTGATCGGTCTTGGCCGTCAGCTCCTGATCGTGGTCGAGCAGCCGGGGCAGGATGGCGAAGAGATCCTTCGTGTCGTCGATCCAGCGCGCGAACCGATCGCGGACCTGCGTCTCTTCCATCATCGGCCCCCGCCGCCCCGGATGGTACCAGCGGGCCCAATCTAGCATTCAGGTTCGGGCGATGTCGAGCATAACGGTGATACCGTAGCAAGAACGCGGTGATGGCAACCATCGCACGCAACATTGGCCCGCGGGGCCGCCGCACGCGGGTGATCGGGGGCCTCGCGCTCCTGGTGGTCACCGTGGCCGGCGCGGCGGCGCTGGTACTGGGCGGCTTCGACCGGGGCGCCCGGGTGGCGCTGCTGGTGCCCCTCTTCGGGGCCGCGGTCGGCCTGCTGCAGGCCCGTGACCATACCTGCGTCATGCTGGCCGCCCGCAACCAGTGCGAGATCGGCAGCGGTCTCGGCGCCGTCGGCGATGCCTGGCTGGCGGGCCAGCTCAAGCGACAGGCTCGCGAGGTGCTCATCGAGTCGGCGGTGATCGCGATGTTCCTGACCGGGCTGGTGCTGCTGATCCCGGGCTGAGAGCCCGACCCCGAATGGCCCTCAGGCTGCCTGGCCGGACAGCGACAGCGTTGTCGACGACACGACCTCGGCCTTGAGAACGCGATGCATGTCGGCGAGGGCCTGCCGAGTGTGCCTCGGATCGATCGAGGCCACGCATTCGTCGGGGACGATCAGGTGGAAATCGCGCAGGTAGGCACCGCTGGCGGTGAACAGGACGCAGTCGTCGGCGGTGAGCCCGGTCAGAATCAAGGTTCGCGCCCGCAGATATTCGAGCAGGATGTCGAGCGTCGTGAAGAAGAAGCCCGAGCGCTTGGGCTTCAGGACGAAGTAGTCGTCCGCAGCGGGCAGCAGCAGCACGGCCGGCGCCACGTCGGAGGCGTTGCCGTACAGGTCCCGGTTCTTCGCGGGCATGGTGCTCGCAGGTCTCGCTATACTGAGTACCACCCGGTAGCGTGAGGTGAAAGGAGCGTTCTCATGTCGGTGAGGCTGTTCGTGGGAGGGCTGTCGTTCTCCACCTCGACGGAGGGGTTGCGCGAGGCGTTCGCCCGCTTCGGGCCCGTCCAGTCAGCCGCGGTCATGACGGACCGGGAGACCGGTCGGTCGCGCGGGTTCGGGTTCGTCGAGATGGCGAACGATCAGGAGGCCGAACGGGCGATCAGCAGCCTGAACGGCTCGAGCCTCGATGGCCGAATGATCCGGGTCGATCGCGCCACGCCGCGCGGCGCCGGCGGCCCCCCCCGTCCCCGGCCGGCCGGCGGGCCCCCCCGCCCCGATCGGCCGATGACGGGCGGCTACCCCCCACGGTCGGGAGGCGGTGGGTACGGGCCCCGACCCGGGGGCGCTGGCGGCGGCTTCGCGCAACGGCCTGGACCGGGTAACTGGGCACCGCCCCAGCCCGAGGGCCGCAGCGGCAACCGCCGCGGGACCCGTCGCACCGGTCCGGCCACCCCCGGCGGCGACCTCGCGCGGCCGAAGAAGCCGGGCGGCCGCAAGAACCTGGCGCCAGGGGACAGGCGAGGCGGCCGCGGGCGCCTCGGGTCGGACGGCGACTACCGATGGGGCCGATAGGCGAGCCACACGTCGACCTCGGCTAGGGCATGGCGCCCGAGTTGCTCGGGCTCAGCCGCAGAAGCATTTCGCTCACCAGCGGCGAGAACAACATCCAGACGAACAGCGCGGTCGCAATCCAGATGGCGATCCGGATGAGCCTCACGGCCGTGCCGTAGCGGCCAGCGCCGCCGCCAACTCTCGCAGGTCGCGCACGATCCGATCCGGCCGCACGGCCGAGGCCGCTGGCAGGCCGAGTCCTGGCCGGTCCAGCCAGGCGGCGCGCAGGCCCAGCCGTTGCGGGCCGGCCACGTCGAATTCGAGGTGGTCGCCGGCCATCCACACATCCGGTCCGGCCGCCACGCCGAGGGCCTCCAGCGCGCTCCGGTAGACGGCCGCGTCCGGCTTGCCGGCCCCGAACTCGCCCTCGATCACGATCACGCCGAAGAAGCGGGCCAAGTCGTGTCGCTCGATCTTCGCCCGCTGCTCGCGCGCATCGCCGTTGGTGATCAGGCCCAGCGGCCACCCGAGGCGCCGCGCCGTGGAGAGCAGGTGCAGGGCATCCGGGAACAGGGCCATGACGGCCCGGCGCCGGGCGGCGAAAGCCTCGGCGATGGCGGCCCCTCGCCGCGCATCGGCACCGCACCGCTCGAGGGCCTGGCTCGCGATGCGCGTCCACGCCCGCAGCATGTTCACCCGTTCCCGTCGGTTGTGCTCGGGATCGCTCCAGAAGGTGCGTCGGGCCTCCGCCAGCGCGTCAACGAGGAGCCCCTGGGGCACCTCGGGCGCCCCCGACGCGCACGCCGCCTCCCAGCACGTGTCGACGCCGCTCGAGTAATCGAGCAGCGTGTCGTCGAGGTCGAGCAGCAATGCGTTCACGCCGGCGCTTCCTCGGCCTGACGAGCCGCCAGCCGCCGCGGGTCGTGCACGAGCGTCGCCAGCATCAGCAGACCGACGAGGCTGGCCGTCAGGGCGACGACGAACACGGCGCGGAAGCCGAAGGCATCGGCCATCACGCCGCCGACCAGCGGCGTGGCGAACGCCACCGGTGCCATGGCCGTGGAGCCGATCCCGATGTACGTGGGCCGCGCGTCCTGAGTGGGCGCAAACTCGAGGAGGACGTTCAGCGCCGAGACGCTGACGGCGGCGGTGTGGACACCGGCCAGCACGAAGACGACCTGGAAGACGACCAGGCTGCCGGCGGCCAGCGCCACCACGTTGGCCGCGAGCGTCGCGCTCACCCCCACCAGCAACACGAGTCGATGGCCGGCGTGGTCGGCGACCCAGCCGAGGCTGAGCGTCCCCGCCGCGTGGCCGGCGACCAGCAGGGCCGTGAACACGCCGGCCTGGGCGGCCGGGGCCTCCCAGGCGCGCAGCGCATAGACCGTGTAGAAGCCACTGCCCATCACGCCGGTGATGGCGAACGCGCGCGCGACGAGGAAGCGCGACAGGTTGCGATCGCCACGGAGCAGCCCGGGGATCCGGGCCAGGTACGTGCGCAGCGAGACCGGGTCGCGCACGACACGGCCGGAGGGCTCGCGCACGAGGGCCAGGGCGATCCACGACAGGCCCAGGCACAGCGACGCGGCCAGGAAGCAGACACCGTAGCTGGCCGGCGCCGGCACGCGGGCCAGCACGTCGGTCACCAGGAAGCTGGCGCCGAGGCCGACCACGCCGGCCGCGAGGCTGCCCAGCGCGAAGAACCGGCCGCGCGCCGCCGTGGGGACGGCCCGGCCGATCAGGTCCATCCACGAAGGCATCAGCAGGCCGCCGACGCCCGTGCTGACGAACAGCATGACGAGCACCAAGGCCAGCGTGAGCCCCGGCGCCCGCTCGGCCACGAAGAAGGCCAGCAAGGCCATCACGAGGTACGGCGCGCGCTCCCAGCCCGTCCACCGCATGAGGAACGGCCACTGTCGCGGCAAGGCCTCGGTGTGACCGGCCGCGAACAGCGGCGGCAGGAACCAGCCGAGCGTCATGACGGCGGGGATGGCGCCGATGACCACGTTGGGCGCGCCGAGCCAGGCGGCAAACGCCGGCAGGATCGTCGCCTGCGAGGCGAACGCGAGGCCGACCATGAACAGGCCGTAGTCCACCCCGAGCCACAGGACGTTGCGGGCGCGCTCGCTCACGACGTGCGGGCGACGACGCCGAGCGCGATCTCGACCGCGCGCACCATCAGGGCGGCGTCCATGCTCGGCTGCTCGAGCCCACTGGCGGCCACCATGGCCGGCAGCAGCGGCAGGTGGATGAAGCCGGCCCGGGCCGGATGCCTGCGCTCGGTCAGCGCGTGCAGCGTGGCGTACAGCGTCTGGTTGCAGAGGTAGGTGCCCGCGGTGTTCGACACGTACGCGGGGACGCCCTCGGCCAGCAGCGCGGCCAGGATGGCGGCCAGCGGCAGCGTCGCGAAGTACGCGACCGGGCCACCGGCCACGCAAGGCTCTCCCTGGGCGCGATAGCCGGCGTTGTCGGGCGTGTCGTAATCCATCACGTTGACGGCGACGCGCTCCAGCGCGATCCGGGCGCGACCGGCGGCCAGACCCAGGTGGAGAACGGCCCCGGGATCGAGCTCGTCGAGGAGCCGGAGCACCTCGGGTGCCGCCTCGGCGTGATGCACGGGCAGCACCGCGGCGCGGACGACGGCGTCGCCGACCGCGCGGCCGTCCAGCGCCTTGGCCACCTCGAGCGAGGGATTGCTCGCCAGCCCCCCGAACGGCTCGAAGCCGGTCACGAGCAGCGGGCGGCGGCTCACGGCGCGGGGTGCTCGATGCGCAGCAGCGCGCCACGGAACCGCCGGAACATCGGCGCCCACCCCAGCGCGTCGCTCTCCACGTGCAGGCGCGTGGCGGCCGCGCCCGCCGGCACTGCGTGCAGGCGGACGAGCGCCGGGCGCGCGAAGCGACGCAAGCGCGCCTCGGCCGTACGCTCCTCGACGTCGTAGCGCGTGATGCGGGCGCCAAGGTGGCGCAGCACGGCGACGCCGTGCAGCAGCACGTCGTCGGGGGCGGCGGCGACCACCACGTCGCGACCGCGCGGCCGGAGCGGCCAGGGCATGGCCCCTAGGGTAGCAGGCGGCCGCGCCGATGCGCTATCGTGGCGCCATGATCGAGACCGTCGCCGACCACCTCACGCTCGAGCGCGACGGGCGTGTCGCCGTCGTCACCGTCGATCGGCCCGACGCCCGCAACGCGATGACGTTCGCCATGTACGAGGGCCTGCGCGACCTCTGCGATCGACTGGACACCGATGCCGACGTCCGCGTCGTCGTCCTGCGGGGCGCCGGCGACAAGGCGTTCGTGAGCGGGACCGACATCCGGCAGTTCCAGACGTTCAAGACCAGGGAGGACGCGCTAGGGTACGAGGCCCGCATCAGTCGCGTGCTCGACCGGCTGGCCGGCCTGCGCAAGCCGACGATCGCCATGATCCAGGGGGACGCCGTCGGCGGCGGCATGTTCATGTCGCTGGCGTGCGATCTCCGGCTGGCGGCCGAGCACGCGCGCTTGGGTGCCCCGATCGCGCGCACGCTCGGCAACTTCGCCGCCCCCGTCAGCCTGGCGCTGCTGATCGCCACGGTGGGACCGGTCCGGGCGCGGGAGATGGTCATCACGGCCCGGCTGCTCGGAGCCGCCGAGGCGCAACGCGTGGGGCTGGTCGACGAGGTTCACCCGCTGGCCGGGCTGGAAGCGCGTACCCGCGAGCTGGCCGCCCGCGTGGCCGAGCACGCGCCGCTGACGCTGGCCGCGGTGAAGGAAGCCACCCGCCGCTACATCGCCGCGGTCGCCCTCGGGGACCTCGAGGATCTGATCCTCTCCTGCTACCTCTCGGAGGATTTTCAGGAAGGCGTGCGCGCGTTCCTGGAGAAGCGCAAGGCCAACTGGAAGGGCCGCTGACGAGCGCCATGAGCCGGGCAACGGCGGTCGATCCTCGCGCTCACCTGGCCGCGGTGGCGGCGGTCACGACGATGCCGGGCCAGCCGGGCGCGACCTTCGGGGCACTCGACGCGGCGCTCGGCGCCGTCCTGGGCCATCGGTTGTTCACGCTCATGCGCTACCACGCCGACTCCGGCGACTCGGAACGCCTCTACACGTCGCACCCCCAGGCGTATCCGGTGGGCGGGCGCAAGCCGCTGAACCCGACCTCGTGGACGGAGCAGGTGCTCCGCCGCCAGCAACCGTACCTGGGCCGCACGACCGCCGACGTGCGAGCGGTCTTCTTCGATCACGCGCTCATCGCCACGCTGGGCTGCGGCTCGGTCCTCAACCTCCCGGTCGTATGGGATGGCCGCACGCTGGGCACGATCAACCTCTTGCACGAGGAAGGCTGGTACGCCGAGGGCGATCAGGCGGTGGGACTGCTGTTCGCCGCCCTCGCGATCCCCGGGTATCTCGCCCTGGAGCGACCATGAACGGTTTCTCGGAATACGACGCCTACGACGGCCTCGGCCTTGCCGAGCTGGTCCGCCAGAAGAAAGTCTCGCCCGCCGAGCTGCTGGAGGCGGCTGTCGCGCGCGTCGAGGCGCGCAACGCGGCGGTGAACGCGGTGACGATGCCGCTGTACGACCGCGCCCGCGCGGAGATTGCCCGGGGCCTGCCGCCGGGACCGTTCTCCGGGGTCCCGTTCCTGCTGAAGGACCTCACGGCGTCCCTCGCGGGCGTGCGCATGACGCGGGGCTCGCGCTTCTTCGCCGACGCGCCGCCGCCTGCGGCCGACAGCGAGCACGTCGCCCGCCTCCGGCGCGCCGGCCTGGTGATCTTCGGTCGCACGA
>JBKOZA010000185.1:0-21977 GCA_046725675.1 Candidatus Methylomirabilota bacterium | reverse complement strand
GCGGCCAGGACCCGCTCGCGTCCCGCGAAGGCGCAGACGAGGACGAGCAGCGACGAGCGCGGCAAGTGGAAATTCGTCAGCAGCGCGTCCACGACGCGGAACCGATGGCCGGGCCGGATGGTCACCGTCGCGTGTCCGTCCAGGGCGGCGAGGCCTCCATCGTCTGCGGCCGCGCTCTCGAGCGTGCGCGTGACCGTGGTCCCGACGGCCACGACCCGTCGTCCCTGGCGCCGGGCCGTGCCGATCGCCGCCGCGGTGGCCGGGGAAATCATCGCCCGCTCCGGGGGAAGCGGGTGAGCGTCCAGGCTGGCCGCCGTCATCGGACGGAACGTGGCCGGGCCTACGTGCAGCGTCAGCGGGTGGACCTCGACGCCCCGCTCGCGCAGGCGATCCAGGAGCACCTGGGAGAAGTGCAGCCCGGCCGTCGGCGCCGCCACCGAGCCGGGCGTGCGCGCGTAGACGGTCTGGTACCGCTCCCAGTCCTCGCTGGCCGGCTTGGCGTGCCGGGTGATGTAGGGCGGCAACGGAGGCAGGCCATGGGCTCCGAGCAGGTCCTCCACGGAGCCGTCCTGGCGCTCGACGAGGCGGGAGCCGTCGTCGCAGACGGCGACGACGCTCAGCCGCGCGTGGCCCACCGTCAGCGCGACGCCAGGCCGGCAACGCCGCCCGGGGCGCACGAGCGCGCGCCAGCGGGTCGCCGTCTCCCCTTCCAGGAAGAGCAGCTCGACGGCCCGCCCGGCGGCGTCCTCGGCCAGGACGCGGGCCGGGATGACCCGGGAGTCGTTGACGACCAGGCAATCGCCGGGCCGCAGCAGATCCGGCAAATCGGTCACGCATCGGTCCGTCAGCGCGCCGGACGTCCGATCGATGACGAGTAATCGCGCGCCGTCCCGGGCGGCCGGAGGCGTCTGGGCGATCGCCGCCGCGGGCAGGTCGTACTCGAAATCCGACGGACGCACGAGGGAAAGTGTACTACCGTGCCGTCCCCGGCAACGGGCGGCGGTCGGGGCCGGGTGTCACCTTTCGCCCAACATGAGGTTGACTACCGATCGATCATTAGGTACTCCTAAGCGCCGTCACCCTGCAGCCCGGAGGTCCCACGATGAGTCGCCGAGTTCTGGTCGCCGCCGCGACGCTGGTCGTGCTCGCGCTCGCCGTCGCCGGCCCCGTTCACGCCCTCGACGAGGTCCCGGTGACCATCGAGAACAACCGCTTCGCGCCGGAGGAAATCAAGGTGAAGGCCGGCGCGCCGTTCGTCATCGTGGTGACGAACAAGGACAAGACCCCCGAGGAGTTCGAGAGCAAGGAGCTGCGGATCGAGAAGGTCGTGCCGCCCGGCAAGACGCTGAGGATCAACGTGAGGGCGCTGAAGCCCGGCACCTATCCGTTCGTCGGCGAGTATCACCAGCAGACGGCCAAGGGCCGGATCGTCGCCGAGTAGCCCGTGGGCGCGACCTTCGTCGTCACCCTTCGCGAGGCCTTCGAGGCCGCGCTGCTCCTCGGCATCGTCTACGCGTACCTGGATCGGATCGCGGCCCGCGCGCAGTACCACTGGGTCACGCTGGGCGGGGCGCTGGGCCTGCTGGCGAGCGTCGCCCTCGGCGTTGCCGTGAGCCTGCTGTCGGGCCCGCTGCTCGATCTGGGGCCCGACCTGGTCGCGGCGACCGTGATGCTGGCGGCGGTGATGCTCATCACCTGGCACGGCTGGTGGATGCGCCAGCACGCGCAGGCGCTGAAGGGCGACCTGCAGCGCCGCGTCGACGACGCCCGAGCGACCCAGCGCCTCTGGATCGTTGGCCTGATCGCGTTCACCGGCGTCTTTCGTGAGGGCGCCGAGACCGTGCTCTTCCTGTGGGGCCTGATGAGCCAGGTCAACGTCACCGGCTGGAGCGGCATGTCGGGCGGCGTGCTCGGTGTGCTCGTGGCGGCCGCGCTCGGCTGGGCGATCTTCCGGGGCGGACGCCGGCTCAGCCTGTCCCGTTTCTTCACGGCCACCTCGCTCCTCCTGCTGGTGGTCGCCGCCGGCCTCTTCAGCAGCGGGATCGGGCGACTCATCGGTCTCGGTCTGCTGCCCGCCTCCGAGCCCGTCTGGGACACGTCGTCGGCGCTCGCGGACGACTCCATCGTCGGCGGCTTCCTGGCTGGTCTCGTGGGCTATCGTGCCCGCCCGACCGCGCTGGAGGCGCTCGCCTACGTGGCGTATCTCGTCGCCGCCGGCTGGTTGTTCTTCGGCCCGCGCGGCGCCCGGCGGTGGGCGCGCCGGGCCGGGCGGCGGGGCAGCGTGGCGTCGTGATCGTCTGTCTCTGCCGCGGCGTCTCCGAGGGTGACATCCGGCGAATGGTGGCGGCTGGTGCGCGCACCGCGGCGGCCGTGGCGGCGGCCTGCGGCGCCAGTGGTGACTGCGGAGCCTGCGCGCCGGCGCTGGCCGATCTGGTCGAAGGCGATGCGCGCGCCCTCGGCGGTGGAGCGCGCTCATGAGAGGTCAAGATCAGGTCATCACCGCCTTGAACGACGTCCTCACCGCCGAGCTGACCGCGGTCAACCAGTACTTCGTGCACGCCCGCATGTGCGAGAACTGGGGTTACGCGCGCTTGTGGAAGAAGGTCCGCGCGGAGTCCATCGACGAGATGAAGCACGCCGACGTGCTCATCGCCCGCATCCTCTACCTGGAGGGCGTGCCGAACCTGCAACGCCTGGGCAAGGTCAACGTCGGCCAGACCGTGCCCGAGCAGTTCCGGCTGGACCTCGAGGTCGAGAAGGCCGCCGTCACGGCGCTCAACGCGGCCATCGAGCTGTGCCGCAGCCTGGGCGACAACGGCAGCCGCGAGCTGCTGGAGGGGATCCTCCTCGCCGAGGAGGAGCACGCCAACTGGCTCGAGGCGCAGCTCACGCTCATCGCCCAGGCGGGGGAAGCCAATTACCTCGCCCAGCAGATTCGCGAGGCCGAATGACCGGCCACCGGGCCGGTGTCCGAATCCCGACCACGCATCAACCCCCCTAGCCAGCCAGGACGCGGGCGTCTCGACGACCCGCGCGAAGCCAGCCATGTCACCGCCGTCGCCGAGGGCGACCGCGGAAGGAGATGGCCATGGCGCGACGCAGGTTCCTGGCGGTGGTGTTGATCGTACTGCTCTCGGTACCAGGCCTTGGCGCCAGGGGCCTCGTCTTGGCCGCGACGCCCGAGGAGCTCGAGGCCAGGCTGAAGGCACTGCAGGACCAGGTGGACACCCTCCGTCGGCAGCTCGAAGAGACGCGGGCGCAGCGAGCGGCGCCGCCGGCCCCGACGGCGCCCGCCGCTGCGGCGTCCGCGCAGCCTGCCGTCGCCGCCCCGGTGTCGGCCACCGAGCGCCCCTTCGGGCTCACCGACTTCAAGATCGGGGGCTACGGCTCGACGCGGTTCGAGGCTTCCGACCTCAGCAACCTCAACAACACGTTCACCTTCCGGCGCTTCGTCCTCAGCGGCGACGCAACGATCGCCGGCCGCCTTCGGAGCGTCGTCGAGCTGGAGTTCGAGCGCCTGACCGAGCTGGAGGTCGAGCGGGGCGCGCCGTCGGAGGACGGGCGGCGTGGCTTCTCGCAGTCGATCGAGGGCAGTGACAAGTCAGAACTGTCGCTGGAGCAGGCGTGGGCCGAGTTCGCGTTCGCCGAGTGGGCGCGGTTCCGGGCCGGCATGATGCTGGTCCCGCTGGGCCGATTCAACCTCAACCACGACGACAACCGGTGGGACCTGCCGCGCCGCTCGCTGGTGGACCGCGGGGTGCCGGCGCTGCCGGTGCCGGCCGCCTGGTCGGAGGTCGGCATGGGCCTGGTCGGGGACATCCCGACCGACGACTGGGGGAAGTTCACCTACCAGGTGCTCGTGATGAACGGCGTCACGCTCGACTCGTCCATCGAGACGTTCGCACGCGGCAGCGGTGAGCTGGAGGCCGAGGTCGAGATCCAGCCGCGCCGCGGCACCGCCAACATCGACCTCAAGCGCGACAAGGCGGGGGCCCTGCGGCTGACCTGGAGCCCGGAGCCGGCCAGCGAGATCGGGGCCTCCGTCTACTACGGGCGCTACACGCCGGACTTCCTGCCGTCGGAGTCGGTGTGGGCGATCGGGCTCGATGGCAAGACGATGCTGGGGCCGATCGAGATCGAGGGCCAGTACGTCCTCACCCATTACAACGGCATCCGGCGGGTCGCCCGCGGCTTCGCGGACGCCGTCGCCAACCACGAATTCACCGCCGGCACGCCGCTCGAGGTGGCCGTCGAGTTCGAGCTGGCGGGGCTGGCCGAGACGAAGCACGGGTACTGGGCCGACCTGCGCTATCGCTTCTTCCCCGACTTCCTGCGCGACACGCCGCTGGGCCGGCCTTTCGACAACCCGCAGTTCGTCCTCACGCTGCGGGGCGAGCAGGTCTGGCTGAACGGACTCGTGAAGGAGATCGACTTCTCGAACGGCCTGCTGACCAGCATCGAGCGCGAGAACCGCTGGGTGGACCGGGTCACGCTCGGCCTCGCCTACCGACCCGTGCCCCTGTTCGTCATCCAGGCCGCCGTGGAGCGGACCTGGACGAACCAAGGCAAGAGCCTGGCCGCGGTGACGAACTTCTTGCCGGCGCGGCGCACCGAAGATACCGCGAACACGTTCCTGCTGGGAGTCGCCTTTGGCTTCTGACCTGCTGTCGCGACGCCGGTTCCTGACCGGAACCGGGGGACTGGCCGGGGGGCTGCTCGTCCTGGCGCCGGCCGGCGTGGCGGCGCAGGAAGCCGTCTTCATGCGGGCGGAGGACGCCCCGGCCGCGCTCTTCCCGGACGCCAGCGCGGTGGCGGACCGCCGGGTCGTCGCCACCGCCGAGCTTCGCACCCGGATCCGGGCGCTGCTGTCGCGGCCTCCGAGCCTGTGGGAGGCCGAGTACCGCATCTTCACCGTCACGCGCGGGGAGCACGACGCCGGGTTCGTGGTGATCGTGGAGGAGATCGGCAAGCATCGGCCCATCTCGTTCGCGGTCGCCGTCGACGGGCGCGGCCACGTTTCGGACATCGCCGTGCTCGCCTATCGCGAGGCCTACGGAGGCGAGGTGCGCGAGCGGCGCTTTCTCAAGCAGTACGTGGGCAAGACGCTGTCCGATCCGCTGCGGCCGTACCGCGACGTTCGCAACATCTCGGGCGCTACGCTGTCGGTCGAGGCGACGGGCCGGGCGGCCCGCAAGGCGATCGCCGTGTTGAAGGCGACCGGCGATCTGACGTGAGCGCGAGCGCGACGACGACGCACGTCCGTCCGCGTATGGGTACGCTGCTGGCGCTGTCGGTGCCGGCCGACGACCCACGGCGGTCGCGCTGGGTGCAGGTCACGTTCGAGGCGGCGGCCGCCTGCGAGCGGGTCATGAGCCGCCACGATCCCGACAGCGACCTCAGCCGCGTCAACCGCCTGGCCGGGCGGACGCCGCTGCTCAGTGCGCCCGAGCTCGCCCGCACGCTGGGAACGGCGCGCGCGTGGGCCGAGCGCACCGGCGGCAGCTTCGATCCGACCGTGGTGCCAATTCTCGACGAGTGGCGTCGGGCGAGCCGCCTCGGCGTGGTGCCGTCACCCCACAGCCTGCGCGCCGTTCGGCGGCGCGTGGGCTGGGAGGCCATCACGGTGGATGGCGAGCGGGTGGGCCTGGCCCGGCGAGGCGCCGCCGTCGACCTCGGCGCCTTCGGCAAGGGAGTCGCGCTCGACCGGATCACCGCGATGCTCCGTCGCGAACGGTGCGGCGCCGCCCTGCTGAACTTCGGCGAATCGAGCCTGGCCGCCATCGGCCGACCGTCACGGGGTGCCTGGCGGGTGCTGCTGCGTCACCCGGCGGGCGGCTTCGTCGGCGAGTTTCCCCTCCGCGACCGGGCGTGCTCGACCTCGGGTACGCGCGGTCGGACACTGGGTGGCGGGCGGCGCGGCGTGAGCCACGTCGTGGATCCCCGCACCGGTCGGCCGCTTCGCGCGCGGGCTCAGGTCACGGTGCTGGCGCGCTCGGCCGCGACGGCGGAGGCGCTGTCGACCGCGCTCCTCGTCCTCGGCCGCCCGGCGCTGGCGGCGACGGCCCGGCGGTTCCGCGTGGACGTGTGCTGGATCGACGCCTCCGGCCTCTGGCTGAGCCCGCGGTTCCCCCTCACGCCGGCGGCGACGTCGTGAGGGAGTTCGGCAAGGGTGGCTTCTCGCTGCGACACGCCCCGGCGCCGCTGCGACTGGTCTACGCCGGTTTCCTGGCCCTGCTCGCCCCCGGGGTGCTGAGTCAGCTGGCGTTTCACGTCGGCCGGATCGGGCTGACGCCGACTGCCGTGGCCACGTATTACCGCGGCGGCGAGCAGGGCGAGGTGATGGCCTTCCCGAAGACCGCCGGCCAGCTCCTGGAGCTCACCCACGCGCACGCCTTCACCATGTCGGTGGTGTTCCTGATCCTCGCCCACCTGTTCGTGTCCACGTCGGTGTCCGATCGATTCAAGGTGAGTGCGCTGGCGGCGACCTTCCTGGGACTCTTCGGCGACCTGGCCTCGCCGTGGCTCGTGCGCTACGGGGCGGCCTGGTTCGCGTGGCTCGCGCTGGCGGCGTGGGCGGCCGAGGCCGCCGGCGTCCTCACGCTGGTGGCCGTCACGGGCTGGGAGTGTCGGGGACGCCCGGAGTGACTCAGCCGATCTTCGAGCCCGGGCTCACGGCGTGGCTCGGGTGCAGCAGGACCACCTCTCCCGCCTCGTCGTAGGCGCCCACCACCAGCACCTCGGAGACGAACGGCCCGATCTGCTTGGGCGGAAAATTGACGATGCCTACCACGAGGCGACCGACCAGCTCGGTGACACCATAGTGGCGCGTGATCTGGGCGCTGGAACGCTTGACCCCGAGCGGGCCGAAGTCGATCCAGAGCTTGTAGGCCGGCCGACGGGCCTCGGGAAACTCCTGGGCGTCGACCACGACGCCGACGCGCATGTCGACCTTCTCGAAGTCCGCCCAGCTGATCACCGCGAAGCGCGGTCGAGCGTGGTGAGGACGGCCCCGGGGTAGTAGAACTCTAGAATCTGGCGCGCGGTGCGACCCAGCTCGGCCATGCCCTTGGCACCCCACTGGCACATGCCGACCCCGTGACCGTAGCCCCGGCCGGAGAAGTGCGCCCACGGCGCATCCACGGCGACCGCGAACAGCGTCGACTTGAAGGTGTCGTATCCGATCATCCGGCGGAAGTCGTTACCCCGCAGGCGGACGCTGCCGCGCGTGCCGTGCACGGTCACGGTGGCGGCCCGCAGCGAGGGTGTGCGCTCGCTGATGTCGATGGCCGACACGCTGCCGACGTTCACGTCGTTGCGGCGCAGGATCTCGGCCAGATCGGCGAGCTTGAGGTCGAGCGACCAGTAGAAGTGCGGCGAGCCCACGGAGAACTCGCAGCGCACCCGCTTGAGAGCGGGCATGTTGCGGGCGGCGAAGACGGTGCGGGGGTCCTCGGTGTAGCCGCCGCTCTCGGTGTGGTAGAAGGCTGGAAAGAGCTCTCCCTCCCAGAGCAGGACCTGGCCGGCCGTCTCGCGGACCGCTCCCCACAGCGGCGATGCCGGTGGCACTCGTCCGGCGTACTGCTGGTGGGCGGTGGACGCCACGATGTGGTAGGGCTTGGCCGCGGACAGCACCCGATGGTAAGCGGCATAAGTCCGGGCGACGATCGCCTGCGCGCGCAGGGCTTCCGGCGGCCACTTGTCGCCGACCTCGGCGCGCAGCACGCCGACCAGGTAGTCCTCGAGCGGCACTTCGTTGACGACCGCCAGACCCTCGCCGTTCTTCACGAGGTCCAGCGGTCCGGCGTACTCGCGCCCGTTCAGCAGTAGCGGCCGCTCGCTGCGCAGGCGGAAGCCGCCCGCGCGGGCGCCCTCGATCTCCACCCCGTCGGCAGCGGCGCTGGCGCGCACCACCGTCACCCGCCGGGGCGTCGTCGGGCAGCGGACGCAGGGGCCCAGCTCCGTCACGTCGACGTCGCTGCCCCTCAGCTCGACCGCGCGTGCGTTCTCCACCACCGCGACCCGGATGAGGCCGGAGGCGGCGGCCGGACACACCGCTCCCAGGGCGAGCCAGGCCGCCACGCCCATCGCCGCTGCCGCGCGTCTCACCGGCGCCCGATCAGCCAGAGGATCAACGTCAGAACGATGCTGAGAAGGAGTGAGGTCCCGAGCGGGAAGTAGAACGTCCAGTCGCCGCGCTGCACGTGGATGTCGCCGGGCAGGCGGCCGACCCCCGGCACCCGGCCGACGACCATGAGGACAACCCCGACGATCGCGATCACGACGCCGAGCAGGACGAGCGCGCGGCCGATTTCAGGCATCGGCCCCGCAGACCCGACCTCGACGGTCATTCAAACAGCGCTCCCTGGCCCGTGGCGGACGTGGGTGGCTGCTTGCCGAGGTGGGCGTAGCCCTCGCGGGTGACCCGCCGGCCGCGTGGCTCGCGGGCGATGAAGCCGATCTTCAGCATGTACGGCTCCACGATCTCGGCCAGCGTCTCGGCGTCGTCGTTGATCGTCGCCGCCACCGCCTCGATGCCGACCGGACCGCCGCCGTACACCTCCACGATGGCGCCGAGGAAGCGGCGGTCGAGCCGGTCCAGTCCGCGGGCGTCGACGCCCTCGCGGTCGAGGGCGTCGCGCGCGATCGGCTCGGTGACGGCGCCGTCGCCGCTGACCTGGGCGTAGTCGCGGACGCGCCGCAGCAGTCGGTTCACGATCCGCGGCGTCCCTCGCGCCCGGCGGGCGATCTCCGCGGCGCCGGCGGCGTCGATGCGCGTCTCGAGGATCGCCGCCGAGCGGGTGACGATGCGGCTCAGCTCGACCTCGGAGTAGAAGTCGAGATGGTGAAAGATGCCGAAGCGCTCGCGCAGCGGCGCCGACAACATGCCGGGCCGGGTGGTCGCGGCCACCAGCGTGAAGGGCCGCAGCGCGTACTTCAGCGTCCGCGCGTGCATGCCCTTGTCGATGACGAAGTTGACCGCGAAGTCCTCCATCGCGGGATAGAGCAGCTCCTCGACCGCGCGCGGCAGCCGATGGACCTCGTCGATGAACATCACGTCGTTGGCGCCGAGGTTGGTCAGGATGCCCATGAGGTCGGCGCCCCGCTCGATGGCCGGCCCCGCCGTGGTGACGAGGTTCGTCCCCATCTCGTTGGCGATGATCCCGGCCAGGGTCGTCTTGCCGAGGCCGGGCGGCCCGTAGAGCAGCACGTGATCGACGCACTCGCCGCGCCGCCGCGCCGCCTCCACCGACACGCGGAGGCTGGCGACCGCCTGCTCCTGCCCGACGTACTCCGCGAACGTGCGCGGCCGCAGCGCGCGCTCGAACTGGACCTCCTCGGGCGCCGCCGCCCGGCTCAGCATCCGGTTCTCCTCGGCCGCCACGCTCACGACCTCGCCTTGGCCGTGGCCTGCCCGCGGTAGATCTCGTCGAACAGCTCCTCCGGGGAGCCGACGTCGGGTCGCCGCCGGAGCGCGTCGGTGATGAGCTGGGAGGCCTCCGAGGGACGGTGGCCGAGCTGCTTGACCAGGATTTCCCACACCATCTCGCGCAACCCGTCGGCGTCGACGGCGGCCGGCGCCGTCACCGTCTCGACCGGCGCCCCCTCGAGGGCGAGCGCGAACTTCGCCACCTTGGCCTGCAGCTGGGCGACGATGTTCTTGGCCTTCTGCGGCCCGATGCCCGGCAGCGCTCGCAGGTACTTCTCGTCCTGGCGCGCGATGGCGGCGGCCAACTCGGCGACGGGCGCCGCCAGCGCGCGGGCCGCGACCATCGGTCCGATATCCTTCACCGTGATCAGCTTCTCGAAAAACTCCTTGTCGAGATCGGAGGTGAAGCCGATGAGGACCGGGCGCGGCTGGTCGCGGGTGGCGTGGTAGTAGATCACCAGGTGCAGCTCGCTGGCCTTGTCGCCGCCCTCCGCCGTGGCCCCGTCGAGGGCCCGCAGCGCGATCGGCGGCAGGAACACCTCGTAGCCGATCCCGCCGCACTCCAGCACGACGCGGTCCTCGGCCCGGCGGCGCAGGCGTCCGGTGAGGGTGGCGATCACACCAGCCGCGCTCCCCGTCTCGACAGGCCGGTGAGCGCCAGGGCCAGCGCGTCGGCGACGTGCGAGGGCCGCGGTACGACGGTCAGGCCGAGCAGGCGCTGCACGCCGGTCTGGATCTGCCCCTTGGAGGCGGCGCCGTTGGCCGCGATCGCGCGCTTGACCTCGGCCGGCGCCAGGGCCAGCACCTGCACGTCCCGCTGGCGGGCGGCCAGGCAGATCACGCCGCGCGCGTGGGCCATCAGCAGCGCCGTCCGCGGGAACCGGTACTCGCTGTAGAGGTCCTCGAGCACGAGCAGCTCGGGGGCGTGGGTCCTGAGCACGCGATCGACGCCGTCGTAAATGAGCTGCACGCGCGACTCGAGCGGCAGCGCGGCGCCGGTGGTGATCACGCCCGTCTCCACGACACCGACGCGCGCGCCGTCGGGCTTGACGAGCGCCCAGCCGGTCCCGACCAGGCCGGGATCGACGCCCAGGACCCTGACGCTAGGCAGCCGAGATGGCCTCGAGAACCTCGTCAGGGATGTCGTAGTTGGCGTACACGTGCTGGACGTCGTCCAAGTCCTCCAGCGCCTCGATCAGGCGCACCACCGACGTGGCCGTCGGGCCCTCGACCCGGACCGTCGATTGCGGCACGTAGGTCACCTGGGCCTCGAGGATCGGCACACCCGCCTTGGCGAGCGCGTCGCGCACCGCGTCCATTTCAGCAGGCGCAGTCGTGATCTCGAAAACTTTTTCGGTGCGGCGCATGTCGGTGGCGCCAGCGTCGAGCGCCTTGCCCATCAGATCGTCCTCGCCGATCTTGTCGGCGTCGACGAGGATGACGCCCTTGCGGTCGAACATCCACGCCACCGCCCCCGACGAGCCCATGTTGCCCCCGCTCTTCTCGAACGTGTGGCGGATCTCGGGGGCCGTGCGGTTGCGATTGTCGGTGAGGACCTGCACCATCACCGCGACGCCACCGGCCGCATAGCCCTCGTAGGTGACCTCCTCGTACGACTCGCCGGGCAGCTCGCCGGTGCCTTTCTGGATCGCGCGCTTGATGTTGTCCTGCGGCATGTTGACTTCCTTGGCCGACTCGACGGCGGCCTTGAGCCGCATGTTGCCCTTGGGGTCGCCGCCGCCGGCCCGGGCCGCGACGGTGATCTCACGAAGGATCTTGGAGAAGAGCTTGCCGCGCTGCACGTCGGCCTTGCCCTTCTTGCGCTTGATCTGCGACCACCGGGAGTGCCCTGACATCGTCGTCCCCTATTCGTTGGCGAGGGTTGCCTTGAGGTACTTCACGCGCGCCAGACGCCGCTCGCGCCGCGCGAGGGCGGCCTGCCAGCGCCGCCGCTCGACCTCGGTGTCCGGCCTGTATGGCCGGCACGGTTGGGGCCGCAGGTCCGCGCCCAGGTGCACGTAGGTCAGGTAGGCCGTGCACGCGTGACGGACCTCGCCGGTCCACGGCTTCTCGGCCAGCACCTTGATGCCGATCTCCAGCGAGGAGCTGCCGACGTGGTTGAGCCCCGCCTTGAACGTGACGACCTCGTGGGACCAGATCGGCGTGTAGAAGTCCATCGCGTCCAGGCAGGCGGTCATGACGAAGCCCTTGCAGTACCGCATCGACAGGATGCCGCCGGCCTCGTCGAGCTCCATCAGCATCTTTCCCGGGAACATCATGCTGCCGAACAGGACGTCCTCCGGCAGGACCGAGCGCGCCGACTCGAAGCGCCAGGAGACGTCCGCGTCGGCATCGGGGTCGACGTCGACTCCCCGTCGGGCGCGGTCGGCGTGCCGGGCCCGCCTCTGCTCGCGCCGCGCGCGCGCGGCCTCCACCAGCGCGGTCTCGGCGCCGTCGCGCGGCGTGATGGTGGAACCCACCGGCCGCGGCTTGGCGTCGTCGTCGACGCTGACGAACACCAGGTGGGAGTTCAGGGTGACCGTCCGCTCACCCGTCGCCACGTGCTCGCCCCACACGCGGACGCCGACTTCCAGCGACGAGGTGCCGACGTCCTCGACCTGGGCCCGGAGAATCGCGATCTGGCCGACCTTGACGGGGTGCAAGAAATCGATGTCGTCCATGGCCCCGAGGACGACGGTGCCGTGGGCCACCCTCGCCGCGGCCATCGTGCCGGCCTGCGTGATCCACTGCATCATGCGGCCGCCGTGGATCTGCCCGGGCGCGCCCGCGTGCTCGGGGAACACCCACTGGATCATCTCCGTAGCGGTCTCGGCGATCGACGGCATTCGGTCTGAAGCGACGAGCGCCCCAGGGCTGGAGACGGCGACGCTCCCGGCTTTTCTAGCACGCCGGTACGTCGCGCGCAACGTCGCGAGGCGAGGCGGCTAGCGGGGAGCGCTGACCGTCAGTGGTGGGGTGCCCCAGGCCCGGAGCTGGTCGCGCAGCGCTTGCAGGCGGTGGGTCTCGCCCTCGCCGGCGGCCACGCCGAGAGAAGCGGCCATGCCCAGCGCGTGTCCGACGACTTCCCGATCGCCGAGCACCGTGAACCGCTCGGCGGCGCCGATCACGCCGGGCAGGGAGCGTTCGCCACGCGCCCGGAAGAGCGCGGCCAGATAGGAGCGACGGGCCGCCGAGGCGTCGCCCCGCCCGAGTGCCTCGTCGCCGATTTGCAGAGCTCGCTCCCAGCTCGACACGCGCGGGGCCTCGGCCGAGATCGCGCTCCGCCCCGCCAGCACCTCGGCCAGGGCGGCGATCGCCATCAGCGCGAGTAGTATCGCGACCGCTGCGCCGGAGCGCGAGGCCGCTGCCGTCCGTCCTCGATGCCCCTGGGTGATCGCGTCAAGCTGAGTCATGAGAAACCCGGGGTAGCAATGACGGCGCCAGAACCCATGGCCAGTGATGTCGCGAGGTTGTGAGGACGCGGTGTCAGCGCGGCGGGCGAAACGCCCGAAAGTCGGGCGCCCTGCCCATCACGGCGTCACGCCAGGTATCCCGTCCAGGCTCACGACGCTGAGTCGATGGACGCCCGTGGGATGCAGGCGGAGGTTGCGGACCTCGGGCCTGGTCACGCCCCACACGAGGCGGACGTAGATCGGCAGCCAGGGCAGATCCTCGGCCAGCAGCGCCTGGGCCCGCTGGTAGAGCTTCGCCCGCTCCGTCCGGAAGGAGAGCTGGCTGGCCCGCATGAGCACGTCGTCGAGTCGCGGGTTGCGATAGAAGGAATAGTTCAGCGCCCGCGGCCCCTTCGACGCTGCTTCGCTGGTCGACAGCGGGAAGAGGAACAGGTGGGGGTCGCCGCCCACGACCATCGCCTCCACCAGGGCCATCTCGTGCTCGCCCGACTGCAAGGCCGCTCGGACCTTGTCGGCCGGCTCGAGGTGCACCTGGACCGGGATGTCGGCTGCCCCGAGCGCGGCCCCGAGCGCCGCCGCCAGACGTGGGATGTCCACCGGCGCCGTGTCGTCGGCGGCAAGCATCGTGGCCTTGTGCCCCTTCGGCCAGCCGTCCGCGAGCATGCTCTTGATGGCCGCGCGCGTCCCTCCCAGCACCGGGCTGCCCTCGCGCCGCGCCCAGACTCCGGCCGGCAGGAACGAGGGCAGCGGGACGGCGACGTTGTCGAGCGCGACGCCGATCACGGCCGGATCCAGCGCCGCCGCCACCGCGTGGCGGATCTTCTTCCGGGAGAACGGCTCCTTCTCCGTCTGGAACGCGAGGTAGCCGACGCGCAGGCCGTGGCTCGACAGGGCGCCTATGCTCCGTCGGGGAGGCCCGGCCGGAAACCAGATGTCGAGTCCGCCCGCGTCGAGCTCGGCTTCGGCGTTGTCGTCAGTGGCAACCTCGAGGAACACGATGCGCTCCATGCGGGGCGGGCCACCCCAATATCCCGGCTGCGCCTCAACCGCGATCCGGCCCGGGGCCACGTCCACGATGCGATAGGGGCCGCTGCCGACGAAGCGCGCGGCGCCGTCCGCGCCGCTGGGGACTCGCACGACCGCGAGGCCGGGATGGGCGAGCACGGTCAGGAGCGGGGCATAGGGCTGGGTCAGCACGAACACGACGGTGCGGGCGTCCAGCGCTCGCACGTCCTTGATCACGCCGGGCCGGCCACGCAGGAGCGCCGGCCACGCCGTGCCGGAGGCGTCGGTGGTGATCTGGCGCTGAAAGCTCGCGGCGACGTCACTGGCGGTCAGCAGGGCGCCATCGTGAAAGCGCACGCCCTCGCGCAGCGAGAATGTCCAGACCAATCCATCACGGGACACCGCCCAGCGGATCGCCAGGGCCGGCTCGATCTCCGTCGTGCCCTCGCGATAGGCCACGAGCGTGTCGAAGACCTGCCGGGCGATGAGCGGGGTCGCGCCCTCCAGCGCGGACGCGGGGTCGACGACGGCGGGAATGCCGGGCATGCCAACACGCAGTTCCTTCCTACCCTGAGCCGAAGATCCTGCGGGGCACCCGAGGCACGCGAGCACGAGAACGCACGCGGACAGCACCGCTGACACGCGCATCGACATCGTTATACGTGGAACCCGCGGTACGCGCCAACCGTTTCGACGGCACAGCAAGTTACGCACGGTCCGGTACGGAACTTGCTCGGACATGTGGTCGACGTGAGCGCCACGGATGCGTGGGCGCGAACGTCGAAATCGAGGGGACGAGACGTACGATCGGTGGCCAAACGGGGCGTGCACGGGGGTGTCAAGCGCCTCCGAAGGACCCGTCAACCTTGACTTTCTTTTTCACTGCCGCCTATACTCGTGCAGCAATGGAACGGCTCGGGCACGAGCGGTGCACGAGGGGTGAAGAGAGAAGGGATGGGCTATGAAGGAGTTCGAGAAAAAGAGTAGCCCGGGCCGCGAGGGCTTCTCGAAGTTCCTTCCGGCGTCGATGTCCGACTCCAGCACGCGCCGTCGCCTCACGGAGTACGAAATTCAACTGCAAGATCTGCAGGCGTACGTGCGGTCACTGGAGGCCGAGACCGTGCATCTCCGCAAGAAGCTCGAGGACACGCCCAAGGACTTCATGGTCCTCGAGAACAAGCTGCGTGAGGCCAATCGGCAACTCGTACAGGCATTCAACCAGAACGAGAAGCTCGTCAACGCGCTCTACGAGGCTCGCGAGCAGATCACCGCGCTGAAGGAAGAGGTCGACAAGCTCTGCGCGCCTCCCTCGACGTATGGTGTCTACCTGTCGCCGAACGACGACGCGACGGTGAACATCCTGTCGCAAGGCCGCAAGGTGAAGGTGAACATCCACCCCGCCATCAAGGTGGAGACCCTGAAGCCCGGCCAGGAGCTCATCCTCAACGAGGGGCTCAACGTCGTCGAGGCCGCCGGCTACGAGATCCAGGGCGAGGTCGTCATCCTCAAGGAGCAGCTCGATCCCGAGCGGGCGGTGGTCACCCTGCGAGCCGACGAGGAGAAGGTCGGCATCATCGCCGATCCGCTCCGTCAGCTGCGCCTGAAGACTGGCGACCACCTGCTGATGGACGCCAAGAGCGGCTATCTGCTGGAGAAGCTACCCAAGAGCGAAGTGGAGGATTTGTCGCTCGAGGAAGTGCCGGATATCGGGTACGACGACATCGGCGGGCTCGGCGACCAGATCGAGGCGATCAAGGACGCGGTGGAGTTGCCGTATCTGTACGCGGATTACTACAAAGAACACAAGCTGACGCCGCCGAAAGGCGTCTTGCTCTACGGTCCGCCCGGCTGCGGCAAGACGATGATCGCCAAGGCGGTGGCCAATAATCTCGCCGAGAAGATCTCCGAGAAGCGCGGCGAGAAAATCAAGGGATTCTTCCTCAACATCAAGGGACCCGAGCTGCTGAACAAGTACGTGGGCGAGACCGAGCGCAAGATCCGGGAGATCTTCGTGAAGGCCAAGGAGAAGGCCAACGAGGACGTGCCGGTCGTCGTCTTCTTCGACGAGATGGACGCGCTGTTCCGCACGCGGGGCACCGGCATCTCGTCCGACGTCGAGACCACCATCGTGCCGCAGCTTCTGGCCGAGATCGACGGCGTCGAGGGGCTCAAGAACGTCATCGTGATCGGCGCCTCCAACCGGCAGGACCTGATCGACCCCGCCATCCTGCGGCCGGGGCGGCTGGACGTGAAGATCAAGATCGAGCGTCCAGACCGGGCGGCCGCCGCCGACATCTTCCGCAAGTACCTGACCGCGGACATCCCGGTCGGGGAAAGCGAGCTGCGCTCCGGGGTCGCCATCCAGGAGGCGCTCGACGCCATGATCGGGCACACCGTGGAGGCCATGTACAGCCTCAGCGAGGAGAACCGCTTCCTGGAGGTGACTTACGCCAACGGCGACAAGGAGGTCCTGTACTTCAAGGACTTCTCCTCGGGCGCCATGATCGAGTCGATCGTGCGGCGCGCCAAGAAGCTCGCCCTCAAGCGGTACATCGGCGGCGGGCCCAAGGGCGTGACGACCGACGACATGCTCACCGCGGTTCGCGAGGAGTTCAAGGAGAACGAGGATCTGCCCAACACGACCAACCCCGACGACTGGGCGAAGATCGCCGGCAAGAAGGGCGAGCGGATCGTCTACGTCAAGCCGCTCATGGGCGAAACGAAGGAGAAGCAGCGGAGCGTCGAGCGGGTCGTGAACACCGGGCAATACCTGTAGGAGATCCGGGAGGGCGTCGCGCCCTCCCATGTCCCCCGGCCGTCAACCTCGGCCGGGGTTCTTTTTCACGACGAGCTTCGAGGGGACTGCATGGCCATCCCGAAAGTCATGGGCATCGAGACCGAGTACGGCATCCAGGTCAAGAACCAGCCCGACTTCAACCCGATCCTGTCCTCGCTGCTCCTCATCAACTCGTACGAGACCTACCGCTCCTCGCGCGTGCGGTGGGACTACGAGGCCGAGAGCCCCCTGCGGGACGCCCGCGGATTCGAGTACATGGAGGAGAAGGAGGGGACGTCGAAGGAAGAATCGCGCCTGATCAACCTGATCCTGTCCAACGGCGCGCGGTTCTACGTCGACCACGCTCACCCGGAGTACTCGAGTCCGGAGACGACGAACCCGAGAGATCTCGTCATCTGGGATCGGGCGGGGGAACGGATTCTCAATCTGTCCCGGCAGCGGGCGGAGGCGGTGTCTCCACCCGAGCAGCGCATCATAATTCTAAAAAACAACACGGACAACAAGGGCAACTCGTACGGCACCCACGAGAACTACCTGATGGACCGCAAGGTGCCGTTCGCCCGCATCGTGCAGCACATGATGCCGTTCTTCGTGAGCCGCCAGGTCTACACGGGGGCCGGCAAGGTCGGCTACGAGAACAACGCCGAGCCGTGCGAGTACCAGATCTCCCAGCGGGCCGATTTCCTCGAGACCGAGGTCGGGCTGGAGACGATGCACTCGCGCCCGATCGTCAACACCCGCGACGAGCCGCACGCCGATCCCGAGAAGTACCGGCGCCTGCACGTGATCGTGGGCGACGCCAACATGGCCGAGGTCTCGACCTATCTGAAGGTCGGCACCATGGCCATCGTGCTCAGCATGGTCGAGGACGACTTCATCGACCGCGATCTGGCCCTGGAGGGGCCGGTGGGCGCCTTCCGCAAGGTCTCGCGCGACCTCGTCTGCCGCGAGGTCATCCGCCTCAAGGACGGTCGCTCGATCACCGCCGTCGATCACCAGCGGGAGTTCCTGGCCCTCGCCCAGCGCTACTACCGCGACCACGAGCACGAGCCGTGGGTGCGTGACGTGATGGCGCGCTGGGAACAGACGCTGGACCGCCTGGCCGAGGACCCCATGCAGCTCGGGCGCGAGCTGGACTGGGTGATCAAGTACCAGCTCATCGACAACTACACCGCCAAGCACGGGCTGGCCTGGAACGACCACCGCGTGCAGATGATCGACCTGCAGTATCACGACATCCGCCCCGGCAAAGGCCTGTACTACAAGCTGGAGGAGTCGGAGGCGGTCGAGCGCCTGGTCACCGACGACGAGATCTCCAAGGCCATCTACGATCCGCCCAAGGACACCCGCGCCTACTTCCGCGGCATGTGCCTGCAGCGCTACGCCGACGAGATCGTGTCGGCCTCGTGGGACTCGGTGATCTTCGACCTCAAGGAAGGCCCCCTGAAGAAGATCTTCATGCTGGAGCCCCTGCGCGGGACGGAAGCCCACGTCCGCCAGCTCCTCACCGAGTCGCCGACCGCTGCCGACCTCCTGCGCAACATCGCCCGCCCGTCCTTCGGGATGTGAGCGCGGCTGTGACCACATAGGAGAGCGATGAGCGAGGACCACCGGCTGTTCGAGTTCTACGACTACGCCAACTCGAGCTTCGTGGAGCTGCTGCGCCGCCAATCGCCCCACCTGCTCCCCGGCGTCGGCGGCGGCCCCGACACCCCCGAGGTGACGCACGGGACGACCGTCCTCGCCGTGCGCTACCGCGACGGCGTGATCATGGCCGGCGACCGCCAGGCCACCGCCGGCTACCAGGTGGCGAGCCGCCGGATCGAGAAGATCTTCAAGGCCGACGATCTCTCGGGCGTCGGCATCGCCGGCGCCGCCGGGCCGGCCATGGAGATGGCCAAACTGTTCCAGACCGAGCTCGAGCACTACGAGAAGGTCGAGGGGGACAACCTCTCCCTCGAGGGCAAGGCCAACAAGCTGGGACAGATGATCCGCATGAACCTCCAGGCGGCCATGATGGGGCTGGCCGTGGTGCCGATCTTCGCGGGCTTCGACGAGAAGGCCGGCGTCGGCCGCCTGTTCAAGTACGACATCACCGGTGGGCGCTACGAGGAGCGCGACTTCGACGCCCAGGGCTCGGGGTCCAAGGACGCCCGCGACTCTCTGAAGAAGCTCTGGAAGCGCGACATGCCGCGCGACGAGGCCATGCGCACGTCGCTGGAGGCGCTCATCGACGCCGCCGACGAGGACGTCGGGACCGGCGGCCCCGACCTCGTGCGGGGCATCTTCCCGAGCGTGAAGACTATCACGCGGAGCGGGTTCGGGGAGGTCTCCGACGACGAGATCCGCCGCGTGTGCGAGGCGATCCTGGCGGCGCGCACGGCCGCGGGCAACGGAGGCTAGCCATGCCGTTGCCGTACTACGTCAGCCCCGAGCAGATGATGAAGGACAAGGCCGAGTATGCCCGCAAGGGCATCGCCCGCGGCCGGTCCATCGTGACGCTGGAGTACCGCGAGGGCATCCTCCTGGTGGCCGAGAACCCGTCGAGCCTGCTGCACAAGATCTCGGAAATCTACGACCGCATCGCCTTCGCCGGCGTCGGCAAGTACAACGAGTTCGAGAACCTGCGCATCGCCGGCATCCGGCACGCCGACGTCAAGGGCTACTCCTACAGCCGGGGCGACGTGACCGCCAAGGCGCTGGCCAACGCCTACTCCCAGGCCCTCGGCAACATCTTCACCCAGGACATCAAGCCGTTCGAGGTCGAGGTGCTGGTGGCGGAGGTGGGGGACGCCAACGGCGCCAAGAGCGAGATCTACCACATCCTCTACGACGGCACCATCGAGGACGAGCGCAACTATGCGGCGATGGGGGGCCAGGCCGACGAGATCCGGCGGTTCCTCAAGGACCACTACCAGCACAGCATGGGGCTCGAGGACGCGCTCCAGCTCGGGGTCCGCGCGCTGTCGGTCACCCAGAACAAGACGCTGAGCGAGCGCGATCTGGAAGTGGCCGTCCTGGACCGCACCAAGGAGCGGCGCAAATTCCGTCGGATCCCGTCGGAGGCGCTCGGCCAACTCCTGGGCACGGCGAAGTAGACCGTGCTACGCTAGGCCCCACATCACATGAAGCGCAGGATCTTCGGCCTCGAGAACGAGTACGGCCTCACCTGCACCCTCAACGGTCAGCGGCGGCTGTCCCCCGACAACGTGGCCCGGTACCTGTTCGAGAAGGTCATCCCGGGCGCCCGCAACGCCAACGTGTTCCTCGAGAACGGCGCCCGCCTGTACCTGGACACGGGGTTCCACCCCGAGTACGCCACGCCCGAGTGCGACGACGTGGCCGAGCTGGTCATCCACGACAAGGCCGGCGAGCGGATCGTCGAGGATCTGCTCCACCAGGCCGAGAAGCGGCTACGGGAGGACGGGATCTCCGGCAACATCCTGCTCTTCAAGAACAACACCGACTCCGCCGGCAACTCGTACGGCTGCCACGAGAACTACCTGGTCAGCCGCGACGTGTCGTTCCAGCGGCTGGCCGAGGCGCTCATCCCGTTCTTCGTCACGCGGCAGATCTTCGCTGGCGCCGGCAAGGTGTTGCAGACGCCGCGCGGCTTCCACTACTGCCTCAGCCAGCGCGCCCAGCACATCTGCCAGGAGATCTCGGGGGCGACGACCTCGTCTCGCTCGATCATCAACACCCGGGACGAGCCGCACGCGGATGCGGAGCGGTATCGCCGGCTTCACGTGATCGTCGGCGATTCGAACATGTCGGAGGTGGCGACGTACCTCAAGATCGGGACGACCGCCCTCGTGCTGGACATGATCGAGGACGGCTTCTTCGACCGCGATTACTCATTGCAGTCGCCGGTCCAGGCCATCCGGGATATTTCTCACGATCCCACGCTGAAGGAGATGATCAAGCTCAAGGACGGGCGCAGCATCTCGGCCCTGCAGCTGCAGCTCGAGTACCTGGAGTACGCCACCCGCTACGTCAACGCGGTGGCCAGCGATCCCGTCAGCAAGGACGTGCTCCTGCGCTGGACCGACATCATGGAGAAGCTCGAGAGCGACCCCATGCAGCTCGAGCGCGAGCTGGACTGGGTCATCAAGCGACAGTGGATCGAGAGCTACATGACCCGCAACCGGCTGTCCTGGCGCGATCCCAAGATCTCGCTGATGGACCTGCAGTACCACGACATCCGCCCCGATCGCGGCCTCTACTACAAGCTGGTGGCTCGCGACATGGTGGACCGCACCACCGACGACGAGACGATCGAGCGGGCCAAGCACGAGCCGCCGCAGACCACGCGGGCGCGGCTGCGCGGCGAGTTCATCCGCCAGGCCAACCTCAAGGGCAAGGACTACCGGGTGGACTGGGTCTACCTGAAGCTCAACGATCCCGAGCGCGAAACCATTCTCTGCAAGGACCCGTTCCAGTCGCACGACGAGCGGGTCGAGCGCCTGATCCGCTCCTTCTGATCGCCGGCCGGCCGGCGTCGCCGCGGCGCGCGGTCTCGAGCCCTCCCCCCAACCTGGCGGCGCCCGACGCGAACCACCCCCTACCCCTCGTCCGACCGCGCCGGAGTTGACTCGGCCCGCAGCGGAATGCTACATCAGACCCCTACGTGGCTGCGGGTCGCCCCCGACCCGGATTTCGCGGCAACCACGCCGCGGCCGTTCGCACGCGTGCCGGAGCGCTGAGCCACCATGTGGAGGAAGACCCCCAAAGCCGCCCCCAAGGGCGCTGACCTCAGCGCCTACATCGACGAATCCTCCGAGATCGAAGGCAAGTACACGTTCAGCGGCACCGTGATGCTGAACGGCAAGTTCAAGGGCGAGATCCACTCCGGCGACACGCTGATCATCGGCGAGAAGGGCATCGTCAACGCCACCATCCGCGCGGGTGTCGTCCTCGTCAACGGCGAGGTCATCGGCAACATCCTCGGCAGCGACCGGGTCGAGCTCCGCGGCACCGCGCGCGTGCGGGGTGACGTCGAGGCACCGGTGGTCGTCGTCGAAGAGGGCGTGACCTTCGAGGGGCATTGCCGGATGACCAAGGGGCACCCCGTCGAAGCCGGCTCCTCGCTCTCCCCCCAGCGAGACCTCTCGGTCGTCTCGATCAACCGGTAGTCGTCGCCCAGCGCCCCGTCGGCACGGCCGTTGCGCCCTGCAGTCGCGCGGCCGCTCGGGCCGTCTGATCTCGAGATCGATGCAACGGTGACATCGCGATCATTCCCGGCGCGGCGCCCGCGCCTCCCCGTCCGCGTGAACGGCCTATTTCACGACGTGGTCGCGGGCCAGCGGCGGCCGCACGTCACCGGGCGTGAACGACA
>JBKOZA010000184.1:0-2419 GCA_046725675.1 Candidatus Methylomirabilota bacterium | reverse complement strand
ATGGTCGGGGTGGCCGGATTTGAACCGGCGGCCCCCTGCTCCCAAAGCAGGTGCGCTACCGGGCTGCGCCACACCCCGACGTCCGAACCTCGATTCTACACGGGTCAGCCCGTGAGCAACGCGCGGGCGGCGCGGGCGGCGGCGCCGCGGTGGTCCACGGTGTGCTTGACCTCGATCGGGAGCTCGCCGAAGGTGCGGGCCAGCGGCGGATAGAGGAACACGGGGTCGTAGCCGAAGCCGCCGCTTCCGCGTGGCGTGTCCGCGACCGCGCCCTCGACCACGCCTTCCACGATGCGCTCGCCGCCGTCCGGGTCCACGAGCGCGATGACACAGCGGAAGCGGGCGGTGCGGCGCGCGGCGGGCACGCCGTGCAGGCGCTCCAGCAACAGTCTGTAGCGCCCGGTGTCGTCCAGGCCGGGGCCACCGAAGCGAGCGGAGTAGAGGCCCGGCGCGCCGTCGAGCGCGTCCACCTCGATGCCGGAGTCGTCGCCGAGACTCAGGGCACCGGTCGCCCGGGCGGCGGCGCGGGCCTTCATCAGCGCGTTCTCGCGGTAGGTCGTGCCGGTCTCCTCGGGCAGCGTGGCGCCCGGCAGGTCCGCCAGCAGGGTGACGTCGTAGGGCAGGTCGCCGAGGAGGGCCAGCAGCTCGCGGCCCTTGCCACGGTTCAGCGTGGCAATGACCAGGCGCGGCTTACTGCGTGAACGTCCGCTCGGCACGGGCCTCGAGCGCCCGCCGCTGGAGGGCGACGAGCTGGCGGATGCCGCGCTCGGCGAGCGCGAGCATGGCGTCGAGGCGGTCGCGCCCGAACGCCACCTGCTCTGCCGTGCCCTGCACCTCGACGAACTCGCCGCCGCCGGTCATGACGACGTTCATGTCGACCTCGGCGGAGGAGTCCTCGGCGTAGTTGAGGTCGAGGACCGGCTGACCGCCCACGATGCCCACGCTGATGGCGGCCACGCAGTCCCGCAGCACAGTGGCGGCGGTGACGCCGGGGATCTTGCCGAGGGCGTCGGCGAGCGCCACGAAGCTGCCGGTGATGGCCGCCGTGCGGGTACCGCCGTCGGCCTGGATGACGTCGCAGTCGATCCACACCGTGCGCTCGCCCATCTTGCCGCGATTCGCCACCGCGCGCAGCGCGCGTCCCACCAGCCGCTGGATCTCCTGCGAGCGGCCGCTGGGCCCCCGGTTCTCACGCGTCATGCGGGTGTTGGTCGAGCGCGGCAGCATCCCGTACTCGGCGGTGACCCAGCCCAGCCCCTGGCCCTTCAGGAAGGGCGGGACCTTGTCCTCGACCGTGGCCGTGCAGATCACCTTCGTCGCGCCGAACTCCACGAGGACAGACCCCTCGGGATGCAGCAGGAAGTCGCGCGTGAGCGTGGTCGGGCGGAGCTGGTCGGGCGCCCGGGCGTCGGGGCGGGGCATGCCCGGTCAGGGTGTCCGCACGGCGGTGGGGCGGGCGCGAAGATCCCAGGCGCGCTTGTAGTCGGCGAGCCCGCTCACGATCGCCCGGGCGATCTCGTCACGGTAGCGCGACTCCTTGAGCCGCTTCTCCTCCTTGGGGTTGGTGACGAAGCCGATCTCGATCAGGACGGCCGGCATGGCAGCACCCCCCAGCACGTAGAAGCCGGCCTGCTTGACGCCACGGTGGGGAATGCGCAGCGCCTGCGTCATCGAGTCGAGCACGGTCTCGGCCAGCCGGGAGGACTCGGCCTGGAAATCCGACTGCGCGAGGTCCCACAGAATCGTCTTCACGATGTCCGCACGCCCCGTGCGGCCGGCCGCGGGCTTCTCGAGCTGGATCACGCTGTTCTCGGCGGCGGCCACCTGGCGGGCGGCGTTGTCCGTGGCCTCCGAGGACAGGAAGTAAACCTCCAGCCCCTCGGAGGCGGCCACGCGATGGGCATTGGCGTGGACCGACACGAACAGGTCCGCGCGCTCGCGGTTGGCGAAGCTGGTACGGTCGCGCAGGGTGACGAAGTGGTCGCCGTCACGCGAGAGCAGCACCTTCACGCCGAGCTGCGCCTCCAGCAACTTCGCGGCGCGCCGGGTGACGTCGAGGACCAGCTCCTTTTCCATGAGTCCACCGGGTCCGATCGCGCCCGAGTCGTGGCCGCCGTGGCCAGCGTCGAGGACGACCGTCCGGAGCGGCGCGGCGGTCGGCCGCGCGCGCATCGCCGGCTCCGTCGGCCGCGAGAAGTCCAGGACGAGGCGCGGTGGGTCGGCGAGGCTCGACGCCTTCAGCTCGCCCACGGTGCTGTCGAACGTGACGCGCAGCAGCGAGTCGGAGCCGGCCCGCTCCAGGCGCGCCTCGTCCACGAAGCCGTCGCCGATCGACTCGACTTGCGGTGCGCCCGTCAGCCCCGGCAGCCGGATGCGCAGCTCCTTGCCACTGGCCGGCTCCACCCGGTGGGTGATGGGC
>JBKOZA010000183.1:0-6337 GCA_046725675.1 Candidatus Methylomirabilota bacterium | reverse complement strand
TGCTCGGCGTCGCGCTCGACGTCGGCCATCGTCATGCCGCGGAACCGCTCGCGGTCGCCCGAGACGGCGGCCAGGTTCTCCGGGCGCACGTAGTCGAACGAGCCGGCGGTGAGATACCCGGCGTCGCGCTGGCGCGTCGCCTCGCTGATGTTGCCGTGGCTGAACAGCGTCTGGTTGAAGTAGAGCGTGTAGGGCCCGGCCTCGCGCACCGCCTGTGCCTTGCTGTCGGCGACGTAAACGCTGGCCTGGATGATCAGGTGCTCCGGCGTGAGCTCGTGTCCGTGCCGCGCCAGGCACTGGCCGTAGTACCGGATGATGTCCTCGCGCAACCCCCGCGTGGGCACCAGCCCTGGCGTGATGGGGACGTTCCAGCGGCCCGCCCACTCGATCGTCTCCTTGCTGCCGGTGACCGGGACCCAGACCGGTGGGTGCGGCTGCTGCACCGGCCGGGGCCAGATCGCCACGTTCTCGTAGGACCAGAACCGACCCGTGTAGGAGAACGACTCTTCCGTCCAGGCGCGGCGGACGATCTCCCAAGCCTCCTCGAAGCGGGCGCGCGAGTCCCGCAGCGGCACCCGGTAGACGTTGTGCTCGCGCGGGATGCCGCGGGCGAAGCCGGAGACGATCCGGCCACCGGACAGGCAGTCGAGCATCGCGAGCTCCTCGGCGAGCCGGAGAGGATCGTGCAGCGGCAGCAAGTTGCCGTAGATCAGGAGCTTCAGCCGTCGCGTCCGCTGGGCGGCCGCGGCGGCCATGAGGTTGGGCGAGTTCATCAGCCCGTACGGCGAGGTGTGGTGCTCGTTGAAGCCCACGCCGTCGTAGCCGATCCGGTCCATCGCCTCCCACGCGGCCAGGTGCTCCTCGTAGGTGCGCACGGCGACGTCCGGCTTGAAGTGCCGGCGCGGCAGCGGCCACGGCAGCTCTCGTCCTTCCTTGAGGTGCTCCAGATGCTCGCCGTACGGCAGGAGGTCGAAGACGAAGACTCTCACGACGATTTCTTCGGTCGCGGGAACACGAACTTCTGCTCGGCGACCTCCGGGGGCCACACCACCCGGGGCTTCTGGCCGAGGATCTGGATCATGGCGGTGCTGGCGTTGGGGTTGTCGCCGATCTCGTTGAAGACGACGGGACCGTTGGCGATGGTGATGCCGCCCGCGAAGCGGGTCTTCTGGATCGCGGCCACGATCGCGTCGGGATCGGTCGAGGCCGCGCGCTCGAGAACGTCGCCGATCACCTGCACGGCCTCGTGGGTGTAGGCCCCGCTGGCGTCGAAGTAGCGGCCGTTCGAGCGCCGGGCGAACTCGGCGGCGATCTTCTGCACGGCCGGGTTCTTGTAGTTAGGCCACGGGGCGGCGTCCATCACGTGCTCGATCAGGTCCTTGAGCTGGCGGATCTGGCCGGGCTCGTAAAGGCCGGGCGCGCCGGGGCTGATGACGCCCATGATGTCCAGCCGCTGCTTGGCGATCTCCTCCAGCAGCAGGATGGCCGTCACCGGCCGCGTGAAGGGCGCGATGACGTCGGGCCGGGCGGCCTTGGCCCGCGCGACCTCGGTGGACAGGTCGGCGGCCGTCTCCGGATACGGGATGACCTCCACGATCTCGAACGCCGGCGCCGCCGCCTTGTGGGCGGCCTCGAACCCGGCGGAGGCGGTCTTGCCGAACAGGTCGTTGGAGTACATCACGACCATGCGCCGGGGACTGACGCCGGCCTCGCGGAAGATTTCTGTCATGTACTTGATCGCGTTCTTACCGAACGTCACCGCCGAGGGGAAGTTGCGGTAGACGTACTGGACCTTCTGCTGACCCTCGCGGACCGACTTGGCGATGTTGGCCGTGATGGAGTCGGCCGACGTGATGTCGATGACGTACGGCACCCGACGCTGCTGGGCGAGCGAGGAGATCGCCGCGATGTGGGCCGAGTGGAAGGCGCCGGTCAGCACCTGCGCGCCGGCCGCGATGAGGCGGTCCGCCTCCGAGCGCGCCACTTCCACCTTCGTCTCGCTGTCGGCCAGCAGCAGCTCGAGCAGGGCTCCGCCCATCGACTTGATGCCACCGGCGGCGTTGATCGCCTCGGCGGCGAGCTGGGCGCCCAGCCGGCAGTCCCCGCCGACCTCGGCCATGGCGCCGGTGATCGGGCTGACGACGCCGACCTTGATCGTCCGGGCCTGCGCCCGCAACGGTCGCGGCACGACGGCAACACCGGCGGCGGCCGCCGCCCCCTTCAGGAAGCTGCGACGGCCGGCCCGCAGACTCGACATGCCTGGCTCCTTCACGCGCGAAGTGACGACGCCGCGGACGTCAGCGATCCTACGCAGCGTCGCGGGTTTGTCAACGCCGCCAGAACCGCCCGTAGTGCTCGACGAGCTGCTCCCTCACCGAGCGCAGGTCGGGCTGGCGCCGCGCCTGCACGTACGCCGCGCGCACGGCCGGATCGGTGAGGTCCACGGCGCCGTGCTCGCAGCACATGAGCGAGCGCGGGTCGCCCACGTGCGGCAGCCCCAGGGCATGGCCCAGCTCGTGGGCGAGCACCTGGTACAGCAGCGTCTCGCGGCTCGTCTGACCGCGGGCCGTCGGCTCCGCGAGCGCGACGTCGACCGGCGGCTCGATCACGCCGCCATCACCCGCGCGCAGCTGCGTGACGCCCATCGGCCCGTCGGCGGTGGGGCGCTCCAGCTGGACCCGCACCTGGGCCGCCTCGCGGGAGCCGGCGGCGAACGCCGGCAGGCCGAGCGCGTCGCGGAACAGCGCGTTCCAGTCGTCGATGGCCCGGCGCATCGCCGCGTCGAGCAAGGGATCGCCAGCGGCCTGCGTCCACACGGTGAGCGGAAACCGCGCGCGCGGATGGCCCTCGTCGCCCGACAGCGTGGTGTTCGACGCCACTGCCCGCCACGGCGCGACGACGGCGAGCAGGGCGAGTATGATGCACGGCATCCACCAGGCACGGGAGGCATGATGATCGAGCGACGGCCGTTCGGACGCACGGGGCACATGAGCACGGCGACGCTGTTCGGGGCGGCCGCCCTGGCCCGGGCCAGCCAGGACGACGCCGACCGCGCGCTGGAGGTGCTGCTGCGCTACGGGGTGAACCACATCGACACCGCGGCGCGCTACGGCGACTCCGAGCTGCGCATCGGCCCCTGGATGGCGCGCCATCGCCGGGATTTCTTCCTGGCCACCAAGACCGGCAGTCGCACGGCCCGCGAGGCGCGCGAGGACCTTCACCGCTCGCTCGAGCGGCTGCGCGTCGACCGCGTCGACCTCATCCAGATGCACTCGCTCGGCCATCCCGACGACTGGGACCAGGCCATGGGTCCAGGCGGCGCGCTGGAAGCGCTCGTCGAGGCGCGGGCGCAGGGGCTGACGCGGTTCATCGGCGTCACCGGACACGGCTGGTTCATCCCGGCCATGCACCGCCGGAGCCTGGCCCGCTTCGACTTCGACTCGGTGCTGCTGCCGTACAACTTCTTCTTCCACCGCGACGCGCGCTATCGCCAGGCCTTCGAGGAGGTGCTGGCCATCTGCCGCGAGCGCAACGTGGCGGTGCAGGTCATCAAGTCGATTGCGCGTGGCCCGTGGGCGACGAGCGACCGCACGCACACGACGTGGTACCAGCCGCTGGAGGCGCCGGCCGACCTCGAGCGCGCCGTCCACTGGGCGCTCGGCATCCCCGGCGTCCACCTGAACACGGCCGGCGACCTCACCCTGCTGCCCCGTGTCCTCGACGCCGCCAGCCGCTTCGAGCAGCGGCCCTCCGACGAGACGATGGCCGCGATGCTGGACACGGCGCGGATGACCTCGCTGTTCGGCCTGCCGACCTGAGCCGGCCAGCCGGCGGCGTCAGGCCAGTCCCCAGTTCCGCACCCGGGCGGGGACGATGCGGAACATCACGCGGTTGGCCGGCATGGCGAGTCCGCCCCACAGCCGCTGAAGACCCGGATACCTGGCGTGGAAGCGGTCGACGAGGGCGCGGCGCTCGGGGCCGTCGGCGAGGAACTCCGCACGCCCGTGGACGGTCACGCCCTTGGGGTCGCCGCCCGTCGCGTTGGCCCACTCGACCACCACGCACACGCGCGGATCGCGGCGGAGGTTGCGGACCTTCGGCAGGTCGTCGACGCTGAGCATCGTGATGGCGGCCGGATCGGGCAGGAACCACATCGGCATGGCCAGCGGCGAGCCGTCCGGCTGCACGGTGGCCAGCACCACGACGTAGCGGGTCGCGAGGAATCGCTGGACCCGGTCGTCGGAGAGCCCGCTCATTTCTCCGCCCGCCGTCGATACTCGGCGATGGCCTTCTTGAGGTCGTCGTACTCCTCGCACGGGATGAGGCAGATCTTCTCCAGCGCCGCCAGGTGCTTCTCGGCGCTGGCGAGGTCGTTGGCGATCAGGTAGGCCTCCCCGATGTATTCGTGGGCGCCGCGGTGGCGCGGGTTCAGGGTGAGGGCGCGCTGGTAGTGCTCGAAGGCGCGCGGCAGCTGCCCGGCGTTGCGGTAGGCGTAACCGAGATAGTTCTGGACGTCGGCGTTGCGCGTGTCGCGCAGCGCGACCGAGGACAGGAGCCGGATGGCCGCGCCCCAGTCCTTGGCCGTGAGGGCCGCCTTGCCGGCCGCCAGCTCCGGATCGATCTGCTCGGCTGCGGGCTCGTCATCGCTCGGATGGGCGAGCCCCGCCGCCGGCAGCCACGCGATACCGGCCGCGAGCAGGGCGACGGGCAGGACGGCCGCCGTCGCCCTCACGGTCACGGTTTGGCCGCCCGTTGCCTGGCCTCACGCACCTCCGGCCGGTCCGCGTCGGCGTTGCGGGTGAGCTGGACCAGCCTCGTGAAGTACTCGCCGGCCTTCCTGGTGTCACCGGACGCCTCGGCCGCCTTGGCCGCCCCGTAGAACCCGCGCAGCCGCAGCGGCGCGTTTCGGAGCGAGGTCTCGTACTCCTTCAGCGCGGCCCCCGCCTCGCCCTGGACCATCAGCATGTCGCCCAGGAGCTCCCGCATCGGATAGAGCCGGTTTTCCATCGCGACGTGCTTCTCGCTGGCATCCTCGAGATCGGCGGCGGCCCGCATGAACTTCAGGGCCTCGGCCTGATCCTTCCGCTCCTGGGCGATCCAGGCCTGGGCGGCGATGATCTGGATCTCGGTCTGGCCCGCCCAGTAGCCCTGGTTGGCCTTCTCGAGACCGGCCCGGAGGGCTTTCAGCGCGTCGATGTCGACCTGAGCGGCCGCTGCGTCGCCCGTTCGCGCCGCGCCGAGCGCCCGGGCAAAATGCGTGACCGCCTTCGCCTGCGGCGCCTTCACGACATCCAGCAGCGGCAGCCCGGCCGCGCCCTTCCAGTCCTGGCGCTCGAGCGCGTAGCGCGCCGGCACGGCCGCCAGCCCGCACTCGGTCGGGTACCGGGGCGCAAAGATCTTCTTGACCGCGCTGGCTTCCTCCGCCAGCGCTCTGGCCCTGGCGTCCTGGCCTTGCTGCAGGTAGGCGTACTGCATGAAGTCCCACGAGTGCGGGATCGCCGGATAGATGCCGTCGAGGTTGTTCTTCGCCGCGTACTCGTTACTGGACGCCACCGTCCGGAGGTTGGCCGCGATGGACGCGTCCCACATCCCGATCATCGAGTAGATGTGCGAGGGCATGTGCAGGGCGTGCGGCGCCGACGGCGCGATCTTGGCGTACTTGTCGGCGGCGGGCACGCCGCGCTTGGCGATGGCGGGGAAGTCGTAGCTGTGGATCAGGTAATGGGTGATCCCAGGATGGTCAGGGTACTGCTTGTCGAGCGGCTCCAGGATCTGGATGGCCTTCTCGAGGTTGGCCATGCTCTTGTGGTCGAACGTCTCGTTCAGGGCCAGCGCGTAGAAGACCTTCGCCTCCACGTCGTCCGGATACTTCTTGACGAGCGCTTCCATCGCCTTCTCGTAGTTCTTCGTGCGCGTGTCCTGGTCGACCTTGTCGAAGTCCTTGTAGAACTCCTCGATGGCCGCCAGCCAGTCGCGCTCGCGCTCGGTCTTGGCCCCGATCGCCTTGCCCTTCTCCACCGCTTCCAGGCCGCGCTTCAAGGTCGCGGCGTCGAACGGCCCGACCAGCGGGTTCGGCCGGATGCTGACGGCGAGCCCCCAGTAGGCGATGGCGCAGCTCGGGTCGGCCTGCGGGATCGCCGAGAAGGCCTTGATCGTCTCGGGGAAGAAGAAGGAGTGCAGCATCGCCAGGGCGCGCTCGAACTGACGCTGCGCCTCGGGCGAGCACGACGTCTTGAACAGGACGCGACCGAGTTTCTCCGACTTGGCAGCGTCGTCGGCCGCCACGGCAGCGACGAGCGTCAGGGTGGCGATCATCGCGATGAGGATCCTGCCGGTG
>JBKOZA010000182.1:0-7549 GCA_046725675.1 Candidatus Methylomirabilota bacterium | reverse complement strand
CCACCATTACCGGCTCGTGCACTGGTCGGCGCCCAACGCGTCGCCGGCCGATCGCCGCCTGCTCATCAACTCCTACACGGCCGCCGACGCGGTCAACCTGGCGTCCGACTCGACGCGGTCGCCGATGTACGGTCGGCTCGTGCGGGGCTCGTGGCCGACGACGGCCCGCCGGACCGCCGGCGACCTGCCGATGCCTCCCGACTTCAGCCAGGGCTACAACTCCATCTACGAGGTCCAGAGCGACACCCCCGCCGCGCCGTAGCGGGCGCCGTCCCCCCCGGCGCTCAACCCTTCACCGAGCCCGCCGCCAGCCCTTCGACCATCCAGCGATGGATGAACATGTAGAGCGCGACGACCGGGATCGTGGTGATCACCGAGGCCGCCATGAGCTGTCCCCAGTGAAACACGTCGCCGTAGATCAGCAGGTTCAAGCCGACCGGCACCGTGATCGACCGCTCGTCCTGGATGAAGATCAGCGCGTAGAGGAACTCGTTCCACGACAGGGTGAAGGCGAAGATGGCCGAGGCGACGATGCCCGGCGCCGCCAGCGGCAGCAGCACGCGCCGCAGCGCCTGGAGCCGGTTGGCGCCGTCCACCAGCGCGGCCTCCTCCAGCTCGGTCGGCAGAGCCCGGAAGAAGCCGATCAGCAGCCACGTGCAGAACGGCACCGTGAAGGTCGGGTACGACAGGAACAGCGCCAGCAGGCTGTTGGTGGCCCCCAGCTCGGCCAGCACGCGGTAGAGGGGGATGAACAGCAGCGCCGGCGGCACCAGGTAGAGGACGAGGATCAGGCTGGCCACCGCCTCGCGGCCGGGGAAGCGCAGCCGCGCCACCGCGTAGCCGCTCAGGCAGGACACGACGGTGGTGACGAGCGTGACCACCACCGCCGTGACGGCGCTGTTGCGCAGCCAGAGCGGAAAGCGCGTCTCCAGCCAGAGGCCGGTGTAATTCTCCCAGGTGAAGGGCCGCGGCACGTAGATGCTGGTCGCGAACTGGATCTGCTCGTAGGTCTTGAACGACATGCTGGCGATCCACCAGAACGGCACCAGCACCACCAGGCCGAAGACGGCCAGGCCCGCCAGCGTGGCGGCCCGCCAGGCCTTCATGCCGTCCGCTCGCGGAGCAGGGAGCGGCTGACCAGCGGGATCAGCGCGATCAGCAGCGGCACCACGAAGATCGCGATGGTGACGCCGCGGCCCCAGCGCAGCTGGTTGAAGGCCACCTCGTAGGAATAGGTGGCGAAGACCTGGGTGGCGGTGCCGGGCCCGCCGCGCGTCATCACGTAGATGATGTTGAAGTCGTTGATGGTGAAGATGAACGTCAACAAGATCGTCACGAGCATCACGTGCTTGAGGCCGGGCAGCGTGATGTGCCAGAACCTCCGCCAGGCACCGGCGCCGTCGACGGAGGCCGCCTCGTACAGCTCGCCGGGGATGGACTGCATGCCGGCCAGGTAGGAGACGCCGAAGAACGGGAAGCCGCGCCACCAGTTGGCCACGACGACCGCCGCCATGGCCCCTTCCGGCGTAGCCATGAAGGCCAGCGGCCGCGCGAGCAGGCCGGCGTCGAGCAGCACGCTGTTGAAGAAGCCGCGGCCGGGGAAGGCGTCGAACATCCAGCGCCAGGTCAGCGCGATGATGACGGTGGACGTGATCCACGGCAGCAGCAGCAGCCCCCGGAAGAAGTTGCGCCAGCGCCAGGTGGCGTGCAGCACCAGCGCCATGGCCAGGCCGGTGAGGACCTTGAGGGCCACCGAGGCCAGCGTGAAGACGAGACTGTTGCGCACCACGGCGTGAAACGCGTCGTCGTGGACGAGGTACACGTAGTTGCGCAGGCCGACGAAGCGCTCCGGGTAGCCGACGAGCTTGTCGGTGAACGACAGCCAGATCGCCCGCGTGAAAGGGTAGATGATCAGCCCGATGACGAGCACGAACAGCGGGACCAGCAGGGCGAGGGCGGTGCCGGTCTCCCGCCAGCGCCGCCGCGACATCGTCACCATGCGCGCGGGCGTGACGCGGTGACCCGCGCGTCGTGATGACCCCGGGCTCCTGGCCCGGCCTGACGGCCCGCGCCGACCGCGTCGATGTGTGGGCGACCGCCCTCGACCGCGACCCGGGGGGGCTCGCCCGGCTGCGCGAGAGCCTGGCCGACGACGAGTCGGCCCGGGCGGCGCGGTTCCACTTCGAGCGCGACGCGCGCCGCTTCGTCGTCGCGCGCGCGGTCCTCCGTGACGTGCTCGGCGCCTACCTCGGGGTGGCGCCGCGCGACGTCCGCTTCGTCTATGGGCCGCGCGACAAGCCCGCGCTGGCGCCCCCCTTCGACGCCGCCGGCGTACAGTTCAACGTGTCGCACTCGGGTGAAATCGCCCTGTACGCAGTGACGCTCCACCGGCAGGTCGGCGTCGACGTCGAACAGGTCCGGCCGCTGCCCGACCTCGCCGTGCTCGCCGAGCGGAACTTCTCGCCCACGGAGCGTGGGGCGCTCCTCGCGCTGCCGCCCGCGCGGCGCCCGCCGGCCTTCTTCGCGTGCTGGACGCGGAAGGAGGCCTACGTCAAGGCGCTCGGCGACGGGCTCTCGCATCCGCTGGACGCCTTCACGGTGTCGTTCGCGGCCGGGGAGCCGACGCGACTCGTGGAGATCGTCGGCGACGCGGCGGCGGCCGCGCGGTGGACACTGGCCGCGATCGACGTCGGCGCCGGGTACCAGGCGGCCGTGGCGGTGGACGGTCCCGTCACAGTGGCCGTGCGCGGGTTCTGGGAGCAGCCGTCCGGCTCCTAGGCGCCGATCGTGTCGTAGATCTCCTTGATCTTCTTGTCGGCCCACTCGATCGCCTGATCGACCGACCACTTGTCGACGATGACCTTGGCGGGCGCGTCGGTCAGGACGTTGCTGGCCTGCACCTCGGCGGCGGCGGCGGTCACCGGCCCCGGCCAGCCGGTCGCCGAGAACCACTCCACCGCCCGCCCGAACGTCCGGTAGTTCTCGTTCTTGTTGAAGTACTCCTTGGACGCCGCCCGGGCCTTGTCGAGCACGGGCGTGAACTGTCCGGACGAGTCACGCATCACCCGCAGCGTCTCCTCGGGCGACAGCATGTGGGCGACCAGGCTCATGGACGCTTCGGGGTCCTTGCTGTTCTTGAAGACGCCGAAGCTCATCGCGATGGCCCACATCCGGCGGCCGTCGGGGCCGCCGGGGTGGGGCAGCGCCAGGTGATTGGCCAGCGCCTCCTCGCGCGTCTTCTTGTCCTTGGCGTCGGTGGCCTTGGCCAGGGCGTTCTCCAGCGCGAAGGTGATGCTGGGCCCGTTGGAGGTCTGCGCGATGTTGCGGGCGATGAAGTTCTCGTTGTTGCCGGAGCCGGTCCAGGTGAGGGTATCGGCCGGCTGCAGGCCCTCCTTGTAGATGTCGGTGGCCCACTTCATGACCTGCTGCATCCTGGCGGTCTTGATCGACTGGTACTTGCCGTCCTTCGTCGCCCAGCCCACGCCGTGGGAGTACATCAGGCTCTGCATGACGCCGTAGCCGTCGGCGGTGCGGTTCCAGCTCTGGCCCATGCCGTAGAAGTTGTCCTTGGGCCGGTTGAGCGCGGCGGCCGCCGCCTTGGCCTCCTCGAACGTCGTGGGCAGCTTCACCTTGGCCTTCTCGAACTGGTCGCGCCAGACGTACCAGAAGGCCGGCATGATGTACCAGGGGATCGCGTACGTCTTGCCGCCGATCACCGTCACCGGCGCCACGTTGGCGGGCGGCTTGCCAACCTCGCCCTCGACCTGGCGGGCGAAGCTGGTGAGGTCCAGGAGCTGGCCCATGCCGGCGAAGCGCGCGGGCGCGCCGGTCTCGAGCTGACCGACGTCGGGCGTGCTCTTGTTCTCGATGCCCGCGACGTACTTCGTCTGCATGTCCTCGAAGGTGAAGTACTCGACGGTGACCGCGGCGCCGTGCTTCTCGGCCCAGCGCTGGGCGCTCGCCTCGATGGCCTTGTTGGTCGGCTCCACGTAGGTCTTGAGGATCCAGAGCCTGAGGCTGGTGCCCTTCTTCACGGCCGGGGCGGCGGCGATCGGCAGCGCCAGCGCCGCCGAGGCGCCGACCGCGCTCGCGAGGAAGTTCCGCCGGCTGAGGCGTCCGCTTGCCATGAGGGTCTCCTCCCGCGGCGACTATCGGGTCGCGGTACGGCGGCTGTCAAGGGCGGCGCGCCGGCCGACAAGGCGCGGATCAAGGGTGGGAACGCGGCCCGGCTGCTGAAGCTCGGCCTTCGCGCGCGGCCGCGCTGATCGGGGTATCCTCGGGGCGACTTCACTCACCAGGGAGCGAGGAGGACGCCATGCCACGCGTCACCGGGCTCGGACACGTCGGGATCTACGTACGCGACCTGGAACGGATGGTCGCCTTCTACCGCGACCTGCTCGGCATGCAGGTGACGAAGCAGAACTGGCGGGCGGGCATCGTCTTCCTCAGCGCCGACCCGCAGGCCGTCGACCACGAGATCGCGCTGATGCGCGGTCGGCCGGCCCACGACGAGTCCAAGCTGATCCAGCAGATCTCCATGCGCGTCGCCAGCCTCGACGACCTCCGCGTCTTCCGCCGCCGCCTGGTGGCCGAGGGCTATCGCATCGAGGGCGTCGTGAACCACGCCAGCGCCATCGGCTGCTACTTCTTCGACCCCGAGGGCAATCGCACCGAGGTGTTCTGGGTGACCGGCCGGCCCTGCTGGGTACCGACCGCCAATCCCATCGACATCGAGCAGGCCGACGCCGCCGTGCTCGCCGAGGTCGACCGCGTCTGGCACGAGCTGCGTGACGTCCCGGTGGGGGGGCGCATGCCGGAGGAGACCGCGACCCTCGAGCTGTCGCCCCGCGCCTGAGACGTTCGGTCGGACGAGCGTGCGAAAGGAGTCCTGTCGATGACGAGGACGCGAATCGATCGCAGGTCGTTCCTGGCGGGTGCGGCGGCGGTGGCGGCGACGACGCTGCCGGTGCCGGCCTGGGCCCAGAACAAGCCCGTGAAGATCGGGCTGCTCACGGTGAAGACCGGGCCACTCGCCTCCGGTGGCATCCAGATGGAACAGGGCACGGTGTGCTTCCTCAAGGACCGCAATTACACGCTGGCGGGCCGGAAGGTCGAGCTGCTGGTGGCCGACACCGGCGGCAACCCAGCCGGCACCAAGACCAAGATCCAGGAGCTCGTCGAGCGGGACCACGTCGACATGGTCTTCGGCCCCCTCGCCGCCTTCGAGCTGCTCGCCATCACCGACTACGCCGCGCAGGCCAAGATGCCCATCCTGAGCCTGGCTGCCGCCGAAGACATGACCCAGCGCCGGCCGAATCCATACTTCATCCGGGCCTCGGCGACCTCCGCGCAGAGCATGCACCCGCTGGCCGACTATGCCGCCAAGGAGCTCAAGCTCAAGCGCGTCATCACGCTCGCCGACGACTTCGCCTTCGGCCACGAGCAGATGGGCGGCTTTGGCCGCGTCTTCGAGGACGCCGGTGGCCGCATCGCCAAGAAATTGTGGCCGCCGCTGGTGACCCCGGACTACACGCCGTACATCGCGCAGATCGCCGGGGCCGAGGCGATCGTGCACGGGTTCGCCGGCTCCAATCCGTTGAAGTTCCTGAAGCAGTATCACGATGCCGGGCCCAAGCTGCCGGTCCTGGGCGGCAGCACGGCGGGTGACGAAGCATTGCTCAAGTCGTTCGGCGACGAGTCGGTGGGCCTCGTCTCGTGCTCGGCCTACACGGGTGACCTCGACACGCCGAGCAACAAGCGTCTCATCGACCGGATGGTGCGCGAGTACGGTAACATCGCCGGCCTGTACTCGGCCGGCCTCTACATCAACGGCCAGGTCGCCGAGGCGGCGCTCGAGAAGACCGGCGGCAAGATGGACGACCGCGAGGCGTTCAACCGCGCGCTCCGTTCCGTCTCGCTGACCGACACGCCGCGCGGCCCGTTCAGCTTCGACCACTTCGGCAACGTCGTCGGCAACTTCTACATCCGCCGCACCGAGCGAAAGGGCGACAAGCTCGTCAACACGACGATCAAGACGTACCAGAAGGTGAGCCAGTTCTGGACCTACGACGAGAAGTGGTTCCTCTCGCAGCCCGTCTACTCTCGGGACTACCCGCCCATTCGCTCGTGAGGGGGCCACGACGGCCCCCTCCCGACCTCCCCCAGGACGGGGATTGCGGCGGCAAAGGCGCCGCTCGGAGCGTGTTGGCAGAGGCGCTCAGTCCGTGAGGTCGGGGAGGCGGGGAGCGTGAATCGATGAGCGTGTCGGTGTTGCTGGCGATCAACAGCGTCACGCTCGGGGGGCTCCTGTTCCTGCTGTCGGCGGGGTTCTCGTTGATCTTCGGATTGATGAAGATCCCCAACCTCACCCATGGGTCGTTCTTCATGCTGGGCGCGTACCTGGCGACCAGCCTCATCGCGCACGGGTTCGATTTCTGGACGGCGGCGCTGGTGGCGGGATTGCTGGTCGCCGTGCTGGGCGGGATCGTCGAGCGGTTGATCCTCCGGCGGCTGGCCGGGGCCGAGCTGGCCCAGGTGCTGGTGACGCTCGGCCTGTCGTTCATGATCGCCGACGTCTGCCTCATGGTGTGGACCGGTGATCCCATCCGCGTCGACACGCCCCCCGCGCTGCGCGGCGCCACCTCGGTGCTCGGCCTCGGCTTTCCGCTCTATCGCCTCGCCGTCAGCCTCGTCGCCGTCGTCTTCGCGGCGGGGCTGTGGCTGCTGCTCGACCGTACGCGCCTGGGGGCGATGATCCGCGCGGGCGTGGACGACGCCGCCATGGCCCGCGTCGTCGGCATCCGCGTCTCCCGCCTGTTCACGACGGTCTTCTGCCTGGGCGCCTGGCTGGCGGGCTTCGCCGGGGTGATCGGGGGGCCGATCCTGTCGGTCTATCCCGGCCTCGACCAGGAGATGCTGCCGCTGGCCCTGGTCGTCGTCATCCTGGGTGGCAGCGGCAGCCTGCTCGGCTCGCTCGTCGGCAGCTTCGTGGTCGGCTTCCTCTACAACTTCGGGCAGGCGATGCTGCCCGAGCTCGCCTACGTCGTGCTGTTCCTGCCGATGCTCCTCGTGCTGGTCGTGCGCCCGCAGGGTCTCTTCGGACGGCAGGCGCTGTGAGGCGCGTCGCCCTGGCCGCCGTGCTGGCCATCGCGGCGACGCTGCCGCTCTGGGTCGGCTCCACCTACTACGTCAACATCGCCGCCCAGATCCTCTTCTACGCGATCTTCGCCCTCGCGGTGAACGTGCTGGCCGGCTACGCCGGCCTCGTCTCGCTCGGACACGCCGGCCTGTTTGGCATCGCCGCCTACGCGGCGGCCAAGTTGCTCGGTGGCGGCCACGGCCACGCGGTCGTGGTGGCCGGCGCCCTCACGGTGACGGTGGCGGCCGCCGCCGCCTTCGCGGTGCTGGCGCTGCGGGGCACCGGGCTCGGCTTCGTGATGATCACCGTGGCGCTCGGCCAGATCGTGTGGGGCGTCGCCTATCGGTGGATCAGCCTGACCAACGGCGACAACGGCATCACGATCAGCGGGCGCCCGAGCCCGTTCGGGCT
>JBKOZA010000181.1:0-5598 GCA_046725675.1 Candidatus Methylomirabilota bacterium | reverse complement strand
GTGAACGGCGGGCTCAGGACGGTGGACGCGCCGAAGCGGAAGGGGAACACGAGCAGGCCGCCGGTCCCGAAGGTGAACGCGAGGGTCGGGTGGCCACCGAAGCGATCGTCCTCGTCCGGCGTCAGGACGTGGCGGGCGTAGGCGTCCGCCGAGGCCACGATGTCGCGATGCACGTGCACGCAGCCCTTGGGGATGCCCGTCGAGCCCGACGTGTAGGCGATCATGGCCACGTCGTCGCGATCCGTGTCGACGGCGGTGAACCGCTCCGACTGGCCGATCATGAGCGAGTCCAGCGTGGTGTCACCGACCCGGGGCTCGCCGGCCACGATCAGGCGCTCGAGCACCGGCGCCTGCGCCCGCTCCAGCTCTTCCCGCAGGGGGCCCCACACGATCGCGACGCGGGTCCCCGCGTCGGCGGCGATGTGGGCCAGCTCCCGCGCGCGAAGCATCGGCATGGTGCCCACCGTCACCAGCCCGGCCTTCTGGCAGGCCAGCCAGGCCTCGATGAACTCCGGCACGTTGGGCAACCTCAACAGGACCCGGTCGCCTGCCTCCAGCCCTGCCGCACGCAAGCCGTGGGCGAGACGATTCACTCGACCGGCCAGCTCGCCATAGCTGATCGCGCGCGGACCGACGTGAATCGCCGGGCGCCCGGCCCGGCCGCCCTCGGCGTTGGCGTCGAGCAGCTCGCGCCCCACGTTCAGGCGTCGGGGGTAGCGCAGCTCGGGCAGGGTGTACACGCGATCGGGCATCAGCCCGGGCGGCGGCAGCGACGCGGCGACGCCGGCGATCATGCCAGCGCGGCGACGCCCTCGACCTCGATGAGGCAGCCGTCGGCGGCATCGTACAGGTCACGAACGCCGACCAGCGTCATCGCCGGGAAGTGCTTGCCGAAGTACTCGCGGTAGACGCCGCCGATCCCGCGCAGGTGCTTCTTGTAATCGTCGGCGTCGAGGACGTAGATGGTGAGCTTGACGATGTCGGTCAGGTCCCCACCGGCGGCGCTCACCACCGCCTGGATGTTGCGGCAGACCTGGCGGAACTGGGCCACGATGTCGCCCTTGCCGACGACCGCGTTCTGCTCGTCGCGCGCGACCTGCCCCGCGATGTACACGAGGCGGCCGTGCTTGACCTCGTATCCGTAGGAGTAGCCGTTCGGCTTGGGAAGCGTGCGCGGCTGCACGGGCGCGACGTGATCCTTCATGGGGTCCTCCCGGTTGGCGCCGTCCCGTCGAGGACGACGGTCTCGCCGTTGAGCGTGTCGTCGTTGAGCAAGCGCAGGACCGCGTCGGCCACCTCGGCCGGCTCGATCAGCCGGCCACCCGGATTCAGACGCGCCATCGCCGTCACCGCGTCCTCGAAGTCGCGCCCGGTCCGCGCCGCGATGTTCCGGGCGCCGTTCCAGACGATGTCGGTGGCGGCGAAGCCGGGGCAGATGGCGTTCACGGTGACGCCCCGGCCGGCCACCTCGGCCGCCAGCGCACGGGTGAGCCCGATCAGCGCGTGCTTGGACGCGGTGTAGGCGCTCACGTACGGCGCCCCGACCAGGCCGGCCATGGAGGCGATGTTGACCACGCGGCCCCAGCCCCGTCCGAGCATGCCGGGCAGCGTCGCCCGCGTCATCAGATACGGCCCAGTGACGTTCACGCGCAGATGCCGTTCCCACATCTCCGGCTCGGTCCGCGCGAACGCCGCCGACTCCGCGATCCCCGCGTTGTTCACCAGTACGTCGACGGCGCCCAGTTCCGCCTCCGTGCGAGCAACCACCGCATCCACCGACCTCGAATCCGTCACATCGAGCTCGAGCGCGATCGCCTCGCCCCCCGCCCCCCGAATCTGCGCCACCGTCTCGTCGATCTGCTCCAGCGTCCGCGCCCCCACCACCACCGCCACTCCTGCCCCCGCCATCCGTTTCGCAATCGCCCGCCCGATCCCCCTCCCACCCCCCGTCACCACCGCCACCCGCCTCACGCCCGCCATCTTAGCAGTCGATCTGGACGACGTCTGGGTATCACTCATGAATCGAGCGCGCAGCGGTCGCTCAAAAATGGCCAGATGCTAGGCGGCGAGGAGTTCCCGACTGAGGCGTGGGCCGCCCACGCCGCAGGGAGGGAACGACGAGCCAACGACGCAGATGGCCGTTTTTCAGCGATCGCGTTACGGGCTCTCGACGCAGAAGAGGAAGATGAGGGGACGCAGCCCCCCCGTCTCGTCCGGATTCGTCAGGCACCGTGTCCGCGGCGCCTGCGTGCCGCGCGGCGGCAGCCCTGAGGATGGCGCGGTGGAACAGCCGGCGAGCGTGGCGAGAATGACGAGCAGGACGAGCGCGCGCATGGAGGTCATCGCGCCATGATATATCGTCGCGGCTCGCTCGGCGGGAAAGGGTGTATATAGCGGACGCGATGGCGCGGGGGTTCACGAAATTGAGGCTCGGCGAGGCCGTGGGGCTGCTGCGGCCGGGCATGAAGGTGCTGCTGCCACCGGGCTGCGGCGAGCCTCGGGCCCTCGTGGCCGAGATCTGCCGCCAGTCCGAGCGCCTGCGCGACCTGACGCTCATGGGCGGCATCCACCTCGGCGACTACCCGTGGGCCCAGCCCGACCGCGCCACGCTCCGCTACGCGACGTGGCACATGTCGCCGCGGCTGGAGGACGCGCGCCGCCGCGGCCGCGTCGAATTCATCCCGCTCCGCTACTTCGACCTCGTCACCGAGTTCGCGGCCGGTGGTCGCTGGGCGCCGGACTGCGTGCTCGTGCACGCAGCGCCGCCCGACGGTCACGGCTACCTGAGCCTCGGCGTCTCGGTGAGCGTGGCGCTGCCGGCCGCCCGCGCGGCGCCGCTCGTCATCGCGCAGGTGAACCACGCCATGCCGCGCGCGCGTGGCAACGGCTGGCTGCACGCCAGCCAGGTGGACGCCTGGGTCGAGGTGGACGAGCCGCTGGTCGAGTATCCGCCGCCGGTCGTGGGTGAGGTGGAGCGCGCGATCGGTCGCCACGTCGCCGCGCTCGTCCCCGACGGCGCCACCGTGCAGGTGGGCGTCGGCGGCATCCCACAGGCGGTGCTGGAAGCGCTGGGCGGCCATCGCGACCTGGCACTGCACTCGCTGCTCGTCGATTCCGGCGTGACGCTCGTCGCGCGCGGCGTCGTCACCGGGGCTCGCAAGCGCCTGCACCGAGGCCGCCTGGACCTCGGCGAGGCCATGGGCACCCGGCGGACGTTCGACTTCCTGGCGAGCAGCGACGCGGTGAACATGGAATCGGCCGCGTTCACCCACGACCCCCACCTCGTGGCCGCCATCGACCGGTTCGTGGCGATCAACTCGGCGCTGGAGATCGATCTCGGCGGTCAGGTCACGGCGGAGAGCCTTGGCACGCGCCAGGTGGCGGGGATCGGCGGTCAGTTCGACTTCGTCCTGGGCGCCTCGCGCTCGGCTGGCGGCGCGGCGATCATCGCGCTGCCGTCCACGGGACGCGACGGAGCGGTGTCGCGCATCGTGCCGCGGATGGCGGAGGGTGCCGCGGTGACGACGCCGCGCTATCTGGCCGACTGGGTGGTGACGGAGCACGGTGCCGCCCGGCTGCGGGGGTTGTCCGACAGCGCGAGGGCCACGGCGTTGCTCGCCGTGGCCCATCCGCGATTTCAGGGGGAGCTCGAGCGTGCGCTTACTTCTTAGCGGCGTCGATCTTGGCGAAGATCTCCTCGTCGGTCGGGAACCGGTACGTCTCCTGGTTCGTGTAGGCGAGCTGCCCGTCGATGGAGACTTCGAAGATCCCGCCCACACCTTCCTTCAGGCGGGCGGTGAGACCGTACTTGTTCTGGATGGCGGCCTGCAGACTGGAGGCCTGGGGGAGATAGTTTCACTCCCCGCAGTACAGGATCTCGATGTCCATCGCTCGTCCCTCCCCCCGGATTGGATTGTTACGACATTGTATATGACGTGTCTCCATGCGTCGGCGATTCCATGCTCGCCCTGATCGACACCGACCCGGGCATCGACGACGCGCTGGCGCTGCTCCTGGCCTGGGGCTCGCCGGAGCTGCGGCTGGTCGGCATCACGACCGTGGCTGGTAATGTCCCCGTCGAGCTCGCCACCCGCAACCTGCTTCGCCTCATGGCGCTGCGCGGCATCACCGTGCCACCGCCGGTCGCGCAGGGCGCGTCGGCGCCGCTGGCCCGGCCGCTGCTGACCGCCACCGCCTACCACGGTCAGGACGGACTCGGCGACGTGCTGGACTGGCCTGACACATCGCCGGCGCCGCCCACGCCGGCCGCGGCCGAGCTGATCGTGCGCCTGGCGCGCGACGCCGCCGAGCCGCTCACCCTGATCGCGCTGGGTCCGCTCACCAATGTCGCTCTCGCGCTCGCCCGCGATACAGCGGCCCTCGGGCGCCTGGCGCGCGTGGTGGTCATGGGTGGCGCCGTCGACGTGCCGGGCAACGTGACTCCCGGGGCCGAGTTCAACATCCACGTCGACCCCGACGCAGCGGCCCGGGTGTTGGCCGCCGGGCTGCCGCTGGACCTCGTCCCGCTCGACGCCACCCGTCAGGCGGTGGTGTCCCGCGCCGAGCTCGAGCGCGCTCTGCAGCGACGACCGGGGCCGATCGCCGAGCGCATTGCCGCCTTCGCGCGGCCGGGCTTCCGGGGGGAGGACGGGCGAGCGGCCGACATGGTGCTGCACGATCCGCTGGCGGTCGCCGTCGCGTTCGATCCCACGCTCGTCGGCTGGGAGACGACCCGGCTGACCATCGGTCCCGAGGGCGAGACGCGCCGGGCCGCCGGGGCCTCGAACTGTCGGTTCGCGCGCACCGTCGATAGGCGCCGGTTCCTCGCCGTGTTCCTGGAGCGCCTGTGCCCCGCGTCCTAATCGTCGGCTCCGCCAACGTCGACTTCACGGTGGCGCTGGCGCGGCTGCCGCGTCCGGGCGAGACGGTGACCGACGGGACGCTCCTGGTCGCGCGCGGCGGCAAGGGGGCCAATCAGGCCGTCGCCGCGCGACGGCTGGGCGCCGACGTCCGCCTCCTCGCCTGCGTGGGGGACGACGCCTCGGGGCGAGAAATCCGCCAGGCGCTGGCCGACGAGGGCATCGGCGTGGGCGCGGTGCGCGCGACCGGCGAGGCCGCGACCGGCACCGCGCTGATCGTCGTGGACGCCGAGGGGCGCAACCAGATCGCGGTGGCGCCGGGTGCCAACCGAGCGCTCGGCGTCGGCGACGTCGAGCAACGCGACGCGGATTTCGCCTGGGCCGAGATCGTCGTGTGCTCGCTGGAGGTGCCGGTGGCCACCGCCCGCCGGGCGCTGCAGTGTGCGCGGCGTCACGGCGCGCTGACCATCCTGAACCCGGCGCCGCGGCCCGAGCGCGGGCTGGACTTCCTGGACCTCGCCGACTACGTCACTCCCAACGAGGTCGAGGCCGCCGATCTCAGCGGCCTGCCGGTTGGTGATCTCGACGCGGCGGCCAGGGCGGCGGAGGCGCTACGCGCCCGCGGGGCCCGTCACGCGGTCCTCACGCTCGGCGCCGCCGGCACGCTCGCCTGCGGGCCGGACGGACGCGTGCACGTGCCGGCGTTCACGCTCACGGTCGTGGACACCACCGGCGCTGG
>JBKOZA010000180.1:0-4092 GCA_046725675.1 Candidatus Methylomirabilota bacterium | reverse complement strand
CCGGGGAACGCCAGCAGCACGTCGAGCACGCGCATGATCAGTGCGTCGAGGCGGCCCCCGTAGAAACCGGCGACCAGGCCGATCGGGGCGCCGAGCACGACGGCGATCGTGACCGAGATCAGGCCCACCGTCAGCGAGATCCGCGCGCCGTGCAGCACGCGGCTGGCCACGTCGCGCCCGAGCTGATCGCTGCCGAGCCAGTAGGCGGCCCCCGGCGGCTGCAGGGCGGCGCGCGGCGCCGTCCGGATCGGATCGCGCGGGCTCAGCCACGGCGCCGACAGCGCCATGAGCGCCAGCGCGCCCAGGATGACCAGACCCACCACCGCGCCGCGATGGCGCGTCAGCCGGTGCGCGAGCTCCATCGCTCAGCCGAAGCGGATGCGCGGGTCGGCGTAGGCGTAGGCGACGTCGACCAGCAGGTTGATCAGCACGTAGGTGGTGGCCACGAACAGCACCACGCCCTGCACGAGCGGGAAGTCCTTGTTCAGGATGCCCCCCACGATGAGCCGGCCCAGCCCCGGCCGGCTGAAGACGGTCTCGACGATGACGGCGCCGGCCAGCAGGTTGCCGAACTGCAAACCGAAGATCGTGATGATCGGGATGAGCGCGTTCTTGAGCGCGTGGCGGACCACGACACTGAAGCCCCCCAGGCCCTTGGCGCGCGCCGTGCGCACGTAGTCCTGGCCCAGCACCTCCAGCATGCTCGAGCGCGTGAGGCGGGCGATGATGGCGGCGGCGATCATCCCGAGCGTGACCGCGGGCAGCACCAGGTGGTGCAGGTCGCCGCCGCCGGTGGCGGGAAACCAGGTCAGGTGCAGCGAGAAGACGAAGATCAGCAGCAGGCCGAGCCAGAAGCTCGGCATCGACACCCCGAGCAGGGCGGCGGCCATCGAGGCCACGTCCAGCCACGAGGCGCGCGACAGCGCGGCCACCAGGCCCAGCGGGATGCCGAGGCCGACCGCGACCAGCATGGCCGCCACCGCCAGCTGCGCCGTGCTGGCTAGGTTCTCGCCGATCTCGGTCGTCACCGGCCGCCGGCTCCGGATCGAGGTGCCGAGGTCGCCGCGCAGGGCACCGCCGACGAAGCGGCCGTACTGCGAGAGGATCGGCTCGTCCAGGTGCAGCTGGGCGCGCATCTGGGCGATCTGGTCCGGCGTGGTGACGAACTCGGCGAGCATCATCTTCACCGGGTCGCCGGGGACCAGGAACAGCATGCTGAAGACGGCCAGCGTCACCCCGAACAGGACGGGGACGACGGCGAGGATCCGCCGCACGATCCACGTCAGCATGACAGGGCCCGGCCGGGCGCGCTACTTGCGCAGCGTGGCGTCACCCAGGACCGGATAGGCGTTGAAGTTGTACTTCACGCCCTGCACGCCCGTCCGGTACGCCCACACCGACAGCTCGTCCACCAGCGGCACCGTCAGCGCCTCGTCCAGCGCGAGCTGCGCGATCGAGAGATAGACGGCGCGGCGCTTGGCCTGGTCGGCCTCGCGCCGGCCCTGCTCGAGCAGCGCGTCCAGCTTGGGGTTCTTGACGCACGACCAGTTGAAGTTGCCGCCCACCAGCGTGGTGTGGAACAGCGCGAAGAGGCCGTCGGGATCGGTCGCGCGCAGGAACATGACGGGCCCGTGGGTGGCGCAGCGATAGTTGTCCTCGTACCACGGCGGCCGCGCCTGGGCCTTGATCTTCACGTCGATGCCGACCTCGTGCAGCAGCGACTGGATGAGCTGGGCCGTCGGGTCGGTGCCGCCGCCGTACTCGATGGCGTTGAGGACGATCTCCAGCCGCTGGCCGCCCTTGGCGCGGATGCCGTCGCCGCCCGGCTGCCAGCCGGCCTCGCCCAGCAGCGCCTTGGCCTTGGCCGCGTCGAACGGATAGGCGCTCTTCAGCGACGGATCGTCGAGCATGAGCGCGGTCAGCGGCGAGATCGCCTTCAGCCCGGTGCCCTTGTACACGGTCGCCAGGAACGCCTCCCGGTCGATCGCGTAGTTGATCGCGCGGCGCACGCGGACGTCGTCCATCGGCGGCTTGGTGACGTTGAGCAGCCAGATGCGCGGCACGCCCGGCCACGGCGCCTTGTCGATCCGCACGGCCGTATTCTTCTCCAGCCGCGGCAGCGACTGGGCGGGGACGTTGTAGACGCCCTGCGTCTCGCCGCTCTCCAGCGTCGTCACCCGGGTGCCCGCCTCGGGAATGAACTTCCAGGTCACGGTCTCGAGCTGGGCAGGACCGCTGCGGTCGCTCCACGGTGGCTTCCGGTTGTAGGCCGTGTTGCGGACCATCGTGGTGTGGTCCTTGGCGACGTACTCCTTGACGGTGAACTGGCCGGTCCCGACCGGGCGCGTGTGGACCTGGTCGCCCGTCTCCTTGACGGCCTTGGGCGAGACCATGCTGAGCGTGCCGGCCGCGGCGTAGGTCAGGAACGGCGCGTACGGGGTCTCGAAGCTCACCTGGACGCTGAACTCGTCGAGGACCTTGGAGCCGGCGTAGCCCGCCAGCTGGGCCCGGGCGCCCCCCGCCTTGAACTTGGGGTCGACGATGCGGTCGAAGTTGAACTTCACCGCGTCGGCGTTGAAGGGCGTGCCGTCGTGGAACTTGACGTCGCGTCGCAGCTTGAACGTCACGCTGCGCCCGTCCTTCGACGCCGTCCACGACTCCGCCAGCCACGGCTGCAGCTTGCCGTCGGGGCCCTTGTAGAGGAGGGACTCGGTCACCGAGGCGATGATCTGGTACGTCACCGCCGACGGCGAGGCGTGCGGGTCGAGGGTGGGCGGCTCCTGATCGAGGCCGAGCACGAGCGTGCCGCCGGGCTGTCCTTCGGCGAGACGCAGCGGCGCTGCGCCGAAGACGAGAAGCACGAGGGTCAAGACGACGGCGGGCCATCGGAACGAGCGGAATGGTCGCATGACGAGCGCCTCCTCGGTGAGCGGGAGTATACCGCGCGTACCGAGGCGGGCCGCGTCATCCCTGGGCGATATCGGCCCTCAGACTCTCGGCGAAGTCGACGACCTCACGACGTTCCGGGTCCTGAATGCGGAGGGCCGCCAGCGTTTCCGAAAGAAGCGCGCGGAACACCTCCCAGTCGGCCCCCGTGATCCCCAGCCCCCGATGGGCCATCTTCATGTCGCGGCCGATGTAGCGAATCGGGCCCCCCATCACCGACGACAGGTAGGCGATCAGGAGTCGTTCCTCGCGGAGCACGCCATAGGTGCTCCGCCCTTTCCAGAAGCGCCCCAGCGTGGGATGGGCGACGGCGCGGCTGAACAGGTCTCGTGCAAACGTGTCGACACCGCGGCCTCCACCGAAGCGGACATAGAGTGACGCCGGATCCGGCTTCACGACGCTCAGCGCCTTGAGCCGCGACTTCAGTCGCGACACGGGGAGCCCGAGCTGCGCGGCGGCACCGTTGGCGCCGGACAGCCTCCAGCCGGTTGCTTCCATGGCTCCGACGAGATTGTTCCGCTCGACGGCTTCGAGCTCGGTCGCAGTCAGGAAGCCTCGCGCAGGGGTTCGCTCCTCGGGCAGGGCGGCGCGCGCGGGATACGAAAACGCCGACGTTGGCAACGCCTCGTCGAAGCGGAGGGGACCATCGCCCGAGAGAATCACCGCTCGCTCCACGACGTTCTTCAGCTCGCGCACATTCCCCGGCCAGTCATACGTCTGGAGGTGATGGACGTGCGCGTCGGTCACGCCCACGCCGGCCGCCACGTGATCGCCCAGAAAATGTTCGACCAGCACCGGGATATCCTCGGATCGGGAGCGCAGGGGAGGCACGGCGATCGGGAACACGCTCAGCCGGAAGTAAAGATCGCGCCGGAAGAGTCCCCGCGAGACCTGCTCGACGAGGTCCCGGCTCGTGGCCGCGATGAATCGCACGTCCGCTCGACGCGTGCGGCTGTCGCCCACGCGCTCGAAGGTCGAGTTCTGCAGCGGCCCGAGCAGCTTGGCTTGCAGCTCGGCCGGCATGTCCCCCACCTCGTCGAGAAACAGGGTCCCGCCGTCGGCCAGCTCGAGGCGTCCGGCTCGATCACGAAACGAGCCCGGCACGGCGCCGCTCACCTGCCCGAACAACTCGGCCTCGAAGAGGTT
>JBKOZA010000179.1:0-1952 GCA_046725675.1 Candidatus Methylomirabilota bacterium | reverse complement strand
AGAGCCCCTCGTAGACGTGCCAGGTGATCTGCTGGACGATCACCGCGGTCGTGGTGTGCAGGTCGAGCGTGGGAGGCTCGCCGATCATCGCGACCTTGAAGGTCCCGCCGGGCCGGGGCTGCTCCTGCGCGCCGGCGGGCGCGGCGACGACACCCAGAGCGACGAGGGCGAGCAGCATGCGGCGAGCGGCACCGGGCATGGCGGACTCCTGTTCTCGCGGCGGTGCTACTTGAGCACCTGGCGGATCGCGCCGACCACGTCGTCGGCCTTGGCGGTGGCGAACGCCTCCAGCGGCGGACTGAACGGGATGGGAATGTTGGGACCGGCGACTCGCGCGATCGGCGCGTCCAGGTCGTCGAAGCAGTCCTCCATGACGACCCAGGCCAGCCAGGCGCCGGTCGAGCCGCGCATCGGTCCCTCCTCGGCGATGACCACGCGGTGGGTGCGGCGGACCGACGCGGCCAGCGTGGCGCGATCGAGCGGCACCAGGCTGCGCGGATCGACGACCTCGACCTCGACGCCCTCCTCGGCCAGGCGGCGCGCCGCCTCCAGGCTCTCGTGCACCATGCGCGCCGTCGCGATCACGGTCACGTCGCGGCCGGGGCGCTTGACGTCGGCCACGCCCAGCGGCACCAGTGTCTCGGCCTCGGGCACCTCGCCGATGACGCGGTAGAGACCGCGGTGCTCGAAGAGGAGCACCGGGTCGGGATCGCGCACGGCGGTCTTGAGCAGGCCGCGGGCGTCGGCGGGGGTGGAGGGGATGCAGATCTTGAGACCGGGAATGTTGACGAACCACGCCTCCACGGAGTTGGAGTGGTGGCCGCCGCCCGAACGGCCGATTCCATACGGCATGCGCAGCACCAGCGGGCAGTCGACCTGGCCGCCGAACATGTAGCGCGACTTGGCGATCTGGTTGGCGACCTCGTCCATCGCGCAGGTGACGAAGTCCGCGAAGTGCATGTCCACCACCGGCACCAGGCCGGTCATGGCCGCCCCCATCGCCGAGCCCACGATGGCGGCCTCCGAAATCGGCGCGTTCAGCACCCGCGCGGGACCGAACTCGTCGATCAGGCCCCTGGTGACGCCGAACGGCACGCCGAGCACGATGTCCTCGCCGATGCAGTACACGCGCGCATCCCGCCGCATCTCCTCTCGCAGCGCCAGCCCCAGTGCCTCGCCGTAGTCCATCACCGGCACGGCCGTGCCTCGCGGCGGCGGGCGAGCCTCATCGGTCTCGCCACGGATAGTGCGCGAAGAGGTCGGTCAGCGCGTCCTCCGGCGCGGGGAGCGGACTGTTCTCCGCGTAGTCGACCGCGTCGTCGATCTCCGCCGCCACCTGCATCCGGATGCGGTCGGCGTGGGGGCCGTCGAGGAGGCCCCGCGCCTCGAGGATGCGGCCCAGGCGCGCGATGGGGTCCAGGCGGCGGCCCTCGGCGGCCTCGTCGCGCGGGCGATAGGCCTGGGCGTCGCCCTCGAAGTGCCCGACCCAGCGGATAGTGTGGGCCTCGATCAGCGACGGGCCGTCGCCGCGGCGCGCGCGCCCGGCGGCCCGGCTGACCGCGTCGTGCACTGCGAGCACGTCGTTGCCGTCGATGCTCTCGCCCGGAATACCGTAGGCTGCCGCGCGGGCGGCGATCGAGCCACCGGCTGCCGAGAGCGCGTGCGCCGTCGTCGAGGCCCAGCGGTTGTTCTCGCACAAGAAGACGACGGGCAGGCGCCACAGCGCCGCCAGGTTCACGCCCTCGTGGAACGGCCCTCGATTGGCGGCGCCGTCGCCGAAGAACGTGAGCACCACCTGGCCCGAGTTCCGGTGCTTGATCGACAGCCCGACGCCGGGGGCGAGCACGCAGCCCGCGGCGAGCACGCCGTTGGCGCCCAGGTAGCCAACCGAGACGTCGGCGATGTGCATGGTGCCGCCCTTGCCGTGGCAGACGCCGGTGGCCTTGCCGTAG
>JBKOZA010000178.1:0-9421 GCA_046725675.1 Candidatus Methylomirabilota bacterium | reverse complement strand
TACTACGGGCGCTACGTCGAGGGCAAGTGGGACGGGATGGCCTGGGGCTTCCAGTCGGGCCACGCCGTCGGCCTCGACGAGCGCGCGTACGTCTACATGCACTCGAAGTCCACGAAGAACTTCTTCCGGGTCAACGACCCGATCATCGACGAGCTGACCGTGAAGCTCCGGCAGACGCCCGACCGGGCCGAGCAGCGCGCGACCGCCCGGAAGATCGTCGAGCGCGAGTACGACCAAGTGCTACGGATGTGGATGCCCCACGGCTCAAACTTCGTTCTCTTCCAGCCGCACCTGCGCAACGTGGCCGGCGGCGTCCTGCGCGGCACCATCGGGTACGGCTCGCCGACCATCGCCCGGCTCTGGATCGACCGGTAGGCAATGCGCCTCTCGGGGGCCGGGCGCCGGCCCCCGAGCCACCTCGGACGTGGCCGTCCCGCGCGTATAATCCGGGCGAGTCCGGATCGAGACTCAGTCTCCGACACCCATGTCCTTCCTCCAGTCCCGACCCGGGTCGGCGCGTGAGGGGCTCGGCCAGCCGGTCCTCCGAACGGAGGACGCGCGGCTGCTCGTCGGCGGCGGCTGCTACAGCGACGACGTCAACCTGCCCGGCCAGGCCTACGCATGCTTCGTGCGCTCGCCGCACGCCCACGCGCGCATCCGGCACGTCGAGACCGCGGCCGCGCGCGCCACGCCGTGTGTGATCGCGGTGCTCACCGGCGCGGACGCCACGGCCGACGGCGTCGGGCCGCTGAAGCACAGCCCCATGCCGGCGAATCCCCACGAGGAGATCGTGCGCCGCCCGCACGTAGCGTTCGTCGCGCCGCATCCGCCGATGCCGGCCGACCGTGTCCGCTTCGTGGGCGAGGTGGTGGCCATGGTCGTCGCCGAGACCCCGGCGGCGGCCCGTGACGGTGCCGAGCACGTCGTCGTGGACTGGTCGCCGCTGCCGGCCGCGACGGCCAGCGTGACCGCCGCGGCCGCCGGCGCCCCGGTCCTCTACGACGGGACCACGTCGAACGTGTGCGTCGACGTGGAGGTCGGCGACGCCGCCGCCGTCGAGGCGGCGTTCGCGGGGGCTGCCCACGTGGTGCGGCTCCAGACCTGGGTGCAGCGGGTCACCGGCGTGACGATGGAGCCACGCGCAGCCGTCGGCGCGTGGGATCCCGCCAGTGGCCGGTACACGGTGCACGCCGGCGCGGGCGGCACGGGGCGGACCCGGACCGGCGTGGCCGGCGCCCTCGGTGTCCCCGAGAGCGCGGTCCGCGTGGTGGCGCGCGACGTCGGCGGGAACTTCGGCACGCGGAACAGCTGCTATCCGGAATTCGCGCTCGTCGCCTGGGCGGCCCGGCGCGTCGGGCGGCCCGTGAAGTGGACGGGCCAGCGGCGAGAGGCGTTCCTGGCCGACTACCAGGGCCGCGATCTCGCGTCGCACGCCGAGCTGGCGCTCGACGCCGCCGGCACCTTCCTCGCGTTCCGCGGCGTCAACACCAGCAACCTCGGATCTCACGCCGTGTCGTTCCATCCGCTCAACAAGGGCATGGCGATCGCGACGACCGTCTATCACGTCCCGGCCGTGTCGATGCGGGGGCGCGCCGTCGTCACCAACACGTCGCCGACCACGCCCTACCGCAGCGCGGGGCGCCCCGAGGTCATGTTCGTCATGGAGCGGCTGATCGACCTCGCCGCCCGCCGCCACGGCTTCGACCGTCTCGAGCTGCGGCGGCGTAATCTCGTGCCCGCCGGCGCGATGCCGTACCGCAACGGCCTCGGCATCCTCTACGACAGCGGCGACTACCGGGCCGCGCTGGACCGCACGGTGGCGCTCGCCGACTGGGCGGGGTTCGAGGCTCGGCGCGCCGAGGCGCGCCGGCGCGGACGCTATCGCGGGATCGGGGTGGCCAACTATCTCGAGCTCAACACCGGCGACCCGCGCGAGCGCGCCCACATCACCGTGCATCCCGAGGGGCGCATCGACCTCGTGCTGGGAACGCTCTCCTCCGGGCAGGGCCACGCCACGAGCTTCGCCCAGCTCCTGGTCGAGTGGCTCGGCGTGGCGCTGTCCGACGTGCGGCTGATCACCGGCGACACCGACGTGACCGTCGTGGGCGGTGGCGCTCATTCCGCGCGCGCCCTGCGGCTCGCCGCGTGGGTGATGGCCAAGGCGTCGGACCAGGTCGTGGAGAAGGGCCGGCGGCTCGCCGCCGGGATGCTGGAGGCGGCCGAGGCCGACATCGAGTTCTCGGCCCGGCGCTTCCGGGTGCGCGGCACCGACCGCTCGGTCGATCTCTACGACGTGGCGGCCGTGGGACATCTCGACGGGATGTGCGACGAGGTGCTGACCGCGCCGTCTTTTCCTTACGGCTGCGCGGTGTGCGAGGTCGAGGTCGATCCCGAGACCGGCCAAGTCGACCTGGCGCGCTACACGACGGTGGACGACTGTGGCCGCGCGGTCAACCCGATGATCCTGCACGGCCAGACGCACGGCGGCATCGCGCAGGGCGTCGGCCAGGCGCTCTGGGAGTCGTGCGCGTACGACCCCGAGACGGGCCAGCTGCTGTCGGCCACGCTGATGGACTACGCCCTGCCTCGGGCCGACGCGCTGCCGCCCTTCACGACCGAGATCAGCGAGGTGCCGGCCACGTCGCACCCGCTCGGCCTGCGCGGTGGGGGCGAGGGCGGAACGACGCCGGCGCTCGGCGTCGTGGTCAATGCGATCTGCGACGCCCTGGCCGAGCTGGGCGTCGAGCACATCGAGCTTCCGGCGACACCCACCCGCGTCTGGCAGGCGATTCAGGACGCCCAGTCACGGAGGTAGCCGGAACTAGGCCGCCAGCGCCGGGAGCACCTCGTTGCCCAGGAGCTCCACGGCGCGCACTGGGTCGGGGCCCAGGGGTGGGCCGAACGAAACGTGATGAACGCCGGCGGCGATCAGCGGGCGGAGGCGGTCGACGAGTGCGGCTGGTGATCCGGCCACGCCGATCCTGAGCATGCGGTCGTCGACCATCGAGCGCGCGCGGTCGAGGTCGCGCTCCACGATCAGTGCGCGCTCGATCGGCGCGAACTCCTCACGGGTGACACCCAGGCGCTCGTAGATGAGCGGGCCGAGGGCGTGGCCGTAGTAGGCGATCTTCTCGGCGAGCGCGCGGCGGGCGGCGGTGGTGTCGCTGGCGAGCGAGACCCAGACGCAGGCGGCGACGTCGATCGGGGGAAGAGCGGCGTCGCGGCGGCGCGCGCCTTCGTCGATCAGCGGACGCACCGTGGACCAGTGCTCGGGCGGGAAGAGAAGCGGGAGCGCGCCGTCGGCGAGCTCACCGGCCAAGCGGAGCATCGCGGGGCCCATGGCGCCGAGATAGATCGGGGTCACGCGCGGCGCGGTGAATCGTAGATACGCGGCCTTCGGCTCGGCGACGTAGCGGCCGGGTGGCGCCCGGTCGCCGGCGAGCCAGGCGCGAACCGCCAAGATCGTCTCGCGCATCGTCGCCGCCGGGCGGGGGTCCTCGATGCCGACCCAGCGCAGGAAGTCGGCGGCCCCGGCGCCGAGGCCGAGGTTGAAGCGGTTGCCGGACAGCTCGTCGAGGGTGGCGGCCAGCATCGCCAGCTCGGCGGGGTGGACGGTGTGGGGGTTCAGGACGCCGGCGCCCACCTCGATCCGCTCGGTGGCCTGGAGCACGGCGGTGATCAGGACCGGGGCCGAGCGCAGGAAGAGGTCGTGGCTGATCCAGAGCTGATCGAAGCCGCGGCGCTCGGCGGCGCGGGCGAGGGCGATGTAGTCGGCGGGTCGGAGGTCGTTGTTCAGGCGGAGGCTACAGCGCATCGCCGGCGCCGATCACCGCCTCCACTTCGATCTCGACCAGGAGATCCGGATGGACCAGGGCCGCCTGCACGAGTGTGCTGACCGGGCGCACCGCGGCGAAGCGCTCTCCGTGTACCCGCGCCACCGCCTCCCAGTCCTCGATGCGCCGCACGAACGTGCGCGTGCGCACGACGTCGCGCATGGTGGCGCCGAGCTCGGTGAGCGCGCGCTCGATGCGGTCGAACACGAAGCGGGCCTGGCCGGCGGCGTCGCCCACCGCCACCGGGCCGTCGGATCCCGAGGCCGTCGTGCCCGCCACCAGCACGCGATCGCCGATCCGCACCGCCCGCGAGTAGCCGGCCAGCGCCTCGTACTTCGTCCCGCTGGAGACCGAGGCGCGACGGGGACGGTCGGCGGCGCTCATCACTCGCCCATCCTGGCCTTGAGCTGATCGACCTCGGCGGCCGAGATCTCGCCGACCGTCTTCACCTCGCCGTTCTGGATCCGCCACATCCGGAACGGGCCGGTGATGTCGCCGTAGCGGTCGAACTGCACCGGGCCGATGACGCCGACGTACCGGATCGGCTTGCCTTCCTTGATCAGCCCCAGCGCCTTGCGGAACTCCGCGGCACCCGCATGCACCACGGTGCCCTTGGGATCGAGCACCCGCCGCACGGAGTCGCGGATGGCGGCGGGCTCGGCCTTGCCGGCCTGGGCGATGGCCAGGCCGAGGATGGCCGCGGCGTCGTAGGAGCGGTCGGCGGCGGGCGCGCCGGCGTCGAGCTTGGAGAATGCCGGGTACTCGCGGCCGAAGTATTCGGTGGACGGTGTCTTCGTCGTGCCGGACGAGGTGCCGTAGGCGTCGTTGAGGTGCTCGGCGCCGACGTCGGCCACGAACTTCGCGGAGTTCATGCCGTCGTTGAGCAGGAACTTCTTGACCCCGCCCTGCGAGATCCACGTGCGGGCAATGGTGGTGCCGTCGCCCGGATAGCTCACCAGGTACAGGGCGTCCGGATTGCCGCCGAGCGCGCGCGTGACCTCGGGCGCGTACGAGGCCTGGCTCGGATTGTACGGCGTGACCGAGATCACCTGACCGCCGAGCGCCTGGTACGCCTTCGAGAACTCGCGCACCATGTTGACGCCGAAGTCGTTGTTGACGTGGATGACGGTGAGCCGCTTGAGCCCGGAGTCGAGCGCGTACTTGGCGGCGGCCACGCCCTGCAGCGCGTCGGTGGTGATGGTGCGGAAGAACCAGCCGCCGCTCTTGCCCTCGCGGCCCAGGTTGGTGAGGGTCGGCGAGGACGACGCCGGCGAGATCTGCACCACGCCGCTGGGCGCCGTCACCGAGGTGAGGATCGGGATCGAGACCGGCGAGATGATCCCGCCGATGATGGCCGGCACGCGCTTGATCTCGACGAGCTGCTTGGCCGCGTCCACCGCGACGGCGCCCTGGCTCTGGGCGTCCCGGATCTCGGCCACCAGCTTGCAGCCGCCCGGTCCGCCGGCCTCGTTCAGGTCGCGGAACGCCAGCTCCACCGACTTGGCGCCGGCCTGGCCGAACTGGCCGGCGGGGCCGGTCAGCTCCATCACGACGCCCACCGTCACCGTGCACTGGGCGAGCGCGACGGCGGGAAGTCCGGCGACGCCGGTGAGAAAGGCCAGCAACAGTCCGAGCGGGCGCCGTGATCGGTTCGGCATCGGTCGTCCTCCCTGCGTGTTGACGCGTCGTGGCGCCCGATCGTAAGGTCTTCGTCCGGTCATGACAAGCGCCTCCTCCGTTCTCGAGCTGCGCGGTGTCACGCGCCGCTTCGGTGGCCATCGCGCCGTGGACGACGTGTCCTTCCACGTCCGCCCGGGAACGATCACCGGTCTGATCGGGCCCAACGGCGCCGGCAAGACCACCGTGTTCAACCTGATCGCCGGCGCGCTGCGGCCCACCGCCGGCCGGATCGCGCTCGGCGAGCACCGGCTCGATGGCCAGCCGGCGCACCGCGTCCTGCGAGCCGGGGTGGCGCGGACTTTCCAGATCCCGCGGCCGTTCGCAGCGATGACCGTGCTGGAGAACCTGATGCTCGCGGGCCAGGATCAGCCCGGCGAGCAGTGGTGGACGAACTGGCTGCGCCCGGGCAGGGTCGCCGCCGCCGAGAGCGCGTTGCGCGCGCGCGCGCGCGAGCTGCTCGACTTCGTCGGGCTGGGCGGGCTGATCGGCGCCCCCGCGCGCGTGCTGTCCGGTGGCCAGCGCAAGCTCCTGGAGCTGGCGCGGGCGCTCATGACCGGGCCGCGGCTGCTGCTGCTGGACGAGCCGGCCGCCGGCGTGCACCCGGCCATGGTCGACGCCATTGCCGAGCGCATCGTGGCGCTGCATCGCCAGGGCCTGACGGTGCTGCTGATCGAGCACAACCTCGAGCTCGTCATGCGGCTGTGTCGGCCGGTGCTGGTGATGGCCGGCGGTCGCCTGCTGGTCGAGGACGAACCCGAGGCGGTGCGCGCCGATCCCCGCGTGCTGGACGCCTATCTCGGCCCGTCGCGATGAATGGAGTGACGCTGACGGTGCAGGACCTCGTCGCCGGCTACGAGCCCGGCCTGCCGATCGTCCGCGGCGCCACCCTGGAGGCGCACGCGGGCGAGATCTTCGCGCTGCTCGGGCCGAACGGCAGCGGCAAGTCTACCCTGGTCGGCGCCGTGGCCGGGCTGGTCGCCATTGAATCGGGCCGCGTGCTGCTCGGCGGGGAGGACATCACCGGCCGCGCGACCCATCGCCTCGTGCGCGCCGGCGTCGGCTACGTCCCCCAGCGCGACAACGTGTTCACGCGGCTGACCGTCGAGGAGCACCTGGCGCTCGCCGCCGCTCCGCTCGACCGGCCGCGGCGCTCCGCGCGCATCGACGCGATGTACGACCTGTTCGGCGACCTCGCGGCGTGGCGTCGCCTGGTGGCCGGTCACCTGTCGGGCGGCCAGCGGCAGATGCTGGCGCTGGCCCGCGCCCTCGTCCCCGCACCGCGGCTGCTGCTGCTCGACGAGCCCTCGGCCGGCCTCGCCCCGGCGGTGGTGGATGCGGTGCTCGCACGCCTGCGTGGCGCCCGTGCGCTCGGCGTCGCGATCGTCCTCGTCGAGCAGAACACGCGAGCGGCTCTGGCGGTCGCCGATCGGGGCTGCGTCCTGGTCGAAGGCCGCGCGCGACTCAGCGGCACCGCCAACGAGCTGGCCGGCAACGCCGAGGTCGCCCGGCTCTACCTGGGGGGCGCGGGGCGATGATCGGAGCCCAAGATTTCGCCAATGGCCTGATCCTGGGCGCGACCATCGGGCTGGGCGCCGTCGGGCTCACGCTCACGTACTCGATCCTGGGCTTCGCCAATTTCGCCCACGGCGAGCTGATCACCGGCGGCGCCTACCTCGCGCTCACCCTGCTCTGGGTCCTGACCGCGCTGGCCGGCTGGGGACTCGGGCAGTGGGGCGCGCTCTCGTTCGGCTGGCCGTTCGTGCTGCTGCTGGTGGCCGCGATGGCCGGCACCGCCGCGCTCGCGCTGGGACTCGAGCGCGTGCTGTTCCGGCCGTTGCGCCGACGGGGGACGATGATCGGGCTCGTGATCGCCTCGTTCGGGGCCTCGCTGGCGCTGCGAAGCCTGGTGGCGTTCGCCTGGGGGCCCGAGCCGCAGTACTACGCGCGGGCGATCCCGATCGCGCGCGAGGTGCTGCCGGGCGTGCGGGTCACCGCCGACCAGCTCTTCGTCTTGGTCCTCACCGCCGCCCTCATCGTCGCGCTCCACCTGGTGCTGACACGCACGACGCTCGGCCGGGCCATGCGGGCGATGAGCGAGAACCCCGCGCTGCTGGCCGTGACCGGCATCGACCCGGCCGTGGTGGCGCGCTGGACCTGCGTGATCGGCGGCGGTCTTGCCGCCGTCGCCGGCGTGCTCATCGGGCTCACCGTGCAGATCCGGCCGCTGCTCGGCTTCGAGCTGCTGCTGCCGCTCTTCGCCGCCGTCATCGTGGGCGGCGTCGGCAGCGTCTACGGCGCGCTGGCCGGCAGCCTGCTGGTCGGCCTGGCCGAGGCGCTGGCGGTGCCGCTCATCGGGGCCGAGTACCGCGCCGCCGTCGCGTTCCTGGTCCTGATCGCCGTGCTCGTCGTGCGTCCGGTGGGGATCGGCGGGACCCGCGCGTGATCAACGACATCTTCGCCTACCTGGTGTTCTTCACCGTGGTCGCGCTGACCTACGCGCTGGCGTGCCTGGGACTGAACTTGCACTGGGGCGCCACCGGGCTGTTCAACGTGGGCGTCGCCGGGTTCGTCGCCGTCGGCGCCTACACCTCGGCGATCCTCACCGCGCCGCCTAGCCCGGACCGGCTCGGCGGCCTCGCCTGGCCGATCGCAGTCGGCTGGGTCGGCGCCGCGCTGGCGGCCGGGGTCGTCGCGCTCGGCGTCGGCCTCGTCACGCTGCGCCTGCGCCACGACTACCTGGCCATCGCGACGTTCGGCATCGCGGTGACCATCCAGCTCCTGGCGGTGAACCTGATCCCGCTGACCGGCGGGCCGTTCGGCATCCACGGCGTGCCCCGACCGTTCAGCGGCCTGGTCGCCGCCCCGCTCGGCCGCAACGTCGCCTACGTGACGCTGGTGATCGCGCTGGTGGCCGGAGTCTACCTGGCGCTCGAGCGGCTGGTGCAGAGCCCCTGGGGTCGCGTCCTCCGCGGCATCCGCGAGGACGAGGCGGCGGCGGCGGCGCTGGGCAAGCCAGCGGCCGTGTTCCGTCTGCAGGCGTTCACGCTGGGCGCGATGGTGATGGGTCTGGCCGGCGCGGTCTACGCGCACTTCATCGGCTTCGTCGCGCCCGAGGATTTCCTGTCGATCCTGACCTTCCAGGTGTGGACGATGCTCGTCGTCGGCGGCTCGGGCAACAACCGGGGCGCCATCGCCGGCGCCGTCGCGGTGTGGGCCCTGTGGACCGCGAGCGGCGCCGCCCTCACCGCCGTGCTGCCCCAGGAGCTGCAGGCGCGCAGCGCCGCGCTGCAGACGGTGGTGATCGGCGTGGTGCTGGCGGCGGTCCTGCTGGTCAGGCCCCGCGGCCTGCTCGGCGAGGCGACCGTCGTTTCCCGGCACGCCCGGCCGGAGTGAGCGGAACCGCGCTCACGTCGTCGTGGCGCAGCGTGCGGTGGCCCACGCGGTCGATTCGCATGATGAGCCGGCAGGCCGGATCGGGACAGGTCACGCGCGTGTCGGTCTCCATCCAGTCGGCCGGGTGGCCGGCCCGTTGCTTGGCGGGCAGCAGCGGGATGGCGGCCTGCAGCGCGTAGAGGCAGAAGTCGCGGCCGGCCGGCAGCGAGACCTTGCCGCCCCGCAGGCGCACGCGATCGCCCACGCGCATCCGGCACGTGCACCGCCCCTCGATGCGCTCGACCACGATCTCCAGGTCGTAGAGCCTGAACGCGTCGGCGCGGTCAGCCACTGGCCACGCCCCAGCGTCGGCGGAGCGCCGGGATCACGTCCCTGCCGAGGAGACGGAGCCCCTCGGCGGCGTTGAGCCCGTGCGGAGTGCCGAACTCCACGCGCTGGACGCCGGCCGCGTACAGCGCGTCGGCCTGGGCGGCGACGTCATCGGGGGCGCCGGCCAGCGCCACACGCGACAGCAC